>JBJELB010000056.1:0-2153 GCA_051878935.1 Lachnospiraceae bacterium
ATTTTAGCCTAATATTAATCACTCATTTTGTATAAATTTACCAACGGTTACATTTCTCCAGCAAAATTAAACTGAAAAAGGGGCTGTCGGGAAATAGATAGTTCTAAACAGGGGCAGGCGTGACTCGCATGAGTCATGCCTGCCCCTGAAATTTATCCTTTAAAAGAGAAAAAGATGGCTAACGACAACCATCTTTCTCCCCGTTCCATGTTATAATGGAACTATGCTAAAACAAGATTATTATAACGACTTTTTTGAAATTGGGCAACAAAAAATTAACTTCAGTTTCTTCGAATTGAGTTTACCCGATGACGATCCAGTCTATACCCTTAAAAACGTAATGGAGGAATTAGATTTTTCAGGTCTGCTGGCCTGTTATTCAGATAAGGGAAGAACCGGGTATAACCCAATCATGCTGTATGCTGTTGTTACCTACGCAAACATGCGTGGGGTCAGGGCTGTTGACCGTATTGTAGACTTATGCCAGAGAGACATTGCTTTTATCTGGCTGACCAAAGGAGAAAAACCTCAGAGAGACGCTTTTTATGACTTTAAAGGGAAAAAACTGACAGGCGAAGTTTTGGACGAATTGAATTATCAGTTCATGCGCCGTCTGGAAAAGGAAGGGCTAATCACACTGAAAGAGCTTTATATCGATGGAACAAAGATCGAAGCGAATGCAAACAGATATACGTTCGTCTGGCGGGGCAGCCTGAACTATCACCTTGCCAATCTGCTGGACACCATAGATGCCCTTTATGCAAAGTACAATGCCTTTCTGCTTGAGAATGGGTATGGTCCCAAATACGACCTTGGAAATGCCCATATGTTCGTGATCGAAGGAATGGACAAAGTCAAGAAGATCATCGAGGAAAACAGGAAACGGAAACTGACAAAGCATAAGAAGATCTCCAATAACACGATCATTGAGATCGATCACTGTTCCCCGCTTGAGATCCTGAAACTGCAGAAGAACCTGATACGGATTGCAGAAGGGGAAGAGATAGAGTTCGTTTTTGGAAAAGGAAAACATAAGCCGGAAATCCAGAAGCTCTATGAGGAACTGGAAGAATGCGGAAACCGTCTGATGGAATATAAGGAATGTTTTGAGATCATGGGGAAAGACCGCAACAGCTATTCGAAAACAGACCTGGAAGCAACCTTCATGCGGATGAAAGAAGACCATATGATGAACGGGCAGCTAAAGCCGGCATACAATGTCCAGATCGCGGTAGAGAATTACTTTATTGTTCATGGATATGTGAGCAATGACCGGACAGACTATAATACGCTGATCCCTGTTTTGGAAAAACATCGGAACGCATTTGGGGATACCCTGGAGGCAGTAACTGCCGACAGCGGCTACTGCAGCGAAAAAAATCTGTTGTATCTGAAAGAGAATGGGATTCGGAGCTATATCAAACTCCAGGACCATGAGAAACGGAAGACACGGGCATACAAAGAAGATATCGGAAAGTATTACAACATGACGTATGCTGTCTTCGAGGATGAGCATTATTACATCTGCCATGATGGAAGGGAACTGCGCCATATCCGTACGGAAAGCAAAGAGCAGGAGGGTTATACCCAGACAGTAGAAGTATACGGCTGCGCAGACTGCAGCGGATGTGGGCATAAATCGAAATGTCTTTATAAATACAATGCTGAAAAAAATCCAGACCGGAATAAGGTCATGAAGATCAACGAACGCTGGGAAGAACTGAAGGAAGAATCCAACGCGAATATTCAGAGTGAAGAAGGAATCCTGAAACGGCAGACACGGTCGATCCAGACGGAGGGGCACTTTGGAGATATCAAAGAGAATGAAAACTTCCGGCGGTTTAACTACCGTTCAGGGGAGAAGGTATATAAAGAATTCATGCTGTATGCGATTGGCAGGAACCTCATGAAATACCATCGCTTTTTACATCATGAGATTGAGAAATACGAAGGGAAAAAGGAGCAGAAAACCGCTTAGCGAAAGGAGCGCTTCAAAAAATCCAAACAAGGGGGATTTTGCGCCCTGAAATAAGCGATATCAAAAGGAAGAGGCAATCCTATAGAGAATTCAGGCTTTGAAAAAGCACGAATTCTCTGGGATTGCCTCTTCCTCTCATATCAAGGGTTAAAAATCGGTATTAACCGACAGCCCC
>JBJELB010000057.1:0-2141 GCA_051878935.1 Lachnospiraceae bacterium
CATAGTGTGCGACTTGCAAGTCGCCATTTAAATTGTGATAAATTCACTACTACATCCGTTTGTAGTATTCCTACCGCATAGTACCAAGTAAGCAATGAAAGGCGCGGAGCAGCGGGACAACGTGAGAAAGACAGAAACCACATCTGTCCTATTGCCAGGAAAAGGTATGCATGGTTAACGTATGTGAACTGCCGTAAGGGTCGTCACTCGTGTAAAAGGTGAAAGTGGTTGACACACCTTGACTAAAATAGTACGGAGTCAGGGGCATGATAATTACTATGGTATCATGTCAAACGGACAGAGAACTCCCGGTCTATAGGCAGAACCTAAACATACCATAATTATTTAAATGGTGGAACAAGGTAAACCTTATGTGCTCCCTATGGGTAGGCTAATCGTAAGAAAAGTACAATGCACAGAAGGCAAAGGACGTTGGAAAAAGCGAAGGTCTTTATGTAATGTAGAGAATAAGGGTTCAAGATTTGCCCTATCCGAAAGGAGGCAGACTTCCAACGCGTATCAATTACATGAAGGAACTGGAAACTGTGAATGTATCACGTTCAATGACACAATTGTGAGGACAATACAGACATGAAGCTTCAATGGAACCAGATAGATTGGAAGAAAGCAGAAGAACAAGTTAACAGATTACAGATTCGGATTGTAAAGGCAACATTGGAACAAAAGTGGAGACTGGTCAAAAGGCTTCAGTATTTAATGACCAATTCGTTTTATGCCAAAGCACTGGCTGTCAAACGAGTTGTCACCAACAGAGGAAAGAAAACTCCCGGCATAGATGGGGAATTGTGGAAATCCAACAAAGAGAAAATAGATGCAGTAAGAAATCTGGACTGCCGAACATATCATGCCAAGCCGTTAAAGCGAGTATATATTGAAAAGTTTGGGAAGAAAGAGAAACGACCACTTGGGATACCGACTATGAGCGATAGAGCAATGCAGGCATTACAGCTTCTTGCGCTAGAACCGGTGGCGGAAACAACTGCGGATAGGATATCCTTCGGTTTTCGAAAATATAGAAGTCCTGAAGATGCACGTGAGTATGCATTTAGCGTACTTAGCAGAAAAGATTCTCCTCAATGGATTTTAGAGGGAGATATAAAGAGCTGTTTTGATAAGATCAGTCATCAATGGATGCTCGAAAACATTCCCACCAACAAGAGAATTATGAAAGAATTTATGAGGTGCGGATACATTGAAAAAGGGCATCTATACCCAACTATAGAAGGTTCTCCGCAAGGAGGAGTGATTTCTCCAACCTATGCAAACATGGTGTTGGATGGATTGGAGCCCATGATATTGGAGGTATATTGGAGAAGTAGAGTTAAAAAGACATTCAGTGTAAAGTATAATGCACATAAAGTCCACGTGGTGAGATTTGCTGATGATTTCATTGTTACAGCATCTGATAAAAAGACATTAGAAGAAATCAAACCAATGATAGAAGGTTTCCTCAGAACAAGAGGGTTAATACTGTCAGAGGAAAAAACGGTCATTACCCATATCAACGACGGGTTCGATTTTCTGGGATGGAATTTCCGGAAGTTTAAGGGAAAGCTGATTATTAAACCATCGCATAAATCTATGAGCAAAATCACAAAGAAAGTCAGTGAAATAATTAAGGAAAATCGGACATCAACACAACAGACACTTATTCAGAAATTGAATGAAGTTATAGTGGGATGGGCGAATTATCATCACTCGGCGTGTGCTAAGAAATGTTTCCATACGATGGATCATCGTATATGGGAAATGTTATGGAGATGGGCTAAACGCAGGCATCCCAATAAAAGTAAGCGCTGGATTGTCAATAAATACTGGAAAACCCATAAAGGAAGAAAGTGGACATTCATGTCAGATAAAAACATTCTCTTCTTAATGATGGATATGCCAATTGTTCGAAAAGGACAGATGGCGCTGGGTAAAAATCCGTTTCTTGACCGGGAATACTTTGAATATCGGGCGAAGAAACACCGTCTGAATAGAAAGAAAGCGATATGTACCAATCGAGCCGCGCAGATAGGTTATTATGCGTTATAGATGCGTGAGCGGAATGCGGTGAAAATCGCACGTTCCGTTCTTTGGGGAGGTCTTGATCGCAAGGTCGATTCCTTACCCGACAG
>JBJELB010000058.1:0-2131 GCA_051878935.1 Lachnospiraceae bacterium
CTTTTACGATATTATCAGCACCAAACTCATACATGGCACCCTTCGTTGTCGTAATCCTTCCCGACCAATAATATCTTCGTGTGTTCTCCTGCACCGCCTGCAGGAACGCCTCACTCACCGGATACAAAAGACCACCTTCCTTCCAAAGAAAAAGCACCAGCCACTTTAATGACTGATGCCTGTCAAGATATCCCATATACATAAAAAATTATACAAGCTTTTTTTCGATAATTATCGGCATTAATGCATTTGAATATGGTCCAAAGCTCATCTCAACCTTTGATTCATCAAACCATCCATCCATAAAAATATTCATCACTGAAAACAACTGAGAAGAAAGTATATTAAGTATTATTGTATTATCTACCTTCTCCTGATAATCGCATAAATACATTTTACAAACTGATCGTAATCCCCAATAATTATACAGTGCTCCAAGTGTTGTTTTTAACGCCTCTATATTTGCAGGAAAATCGCTTCTATTCATCATATCAATAACAAATTGATGTTTTGATAAGATGTATTCTTCAACTGTTCTATCATTTGGAAATGTAGAAATAACAGAAAGCATCGTCTTATCGATAACATTATCCGAAACCCTTTTAGCTCCAAGTAAAAGCATTAATTCTACTTGTGAAGCATGATATTCTGTATATCCCGACAAATAAGCATATCTTGTTGAATCTTTATTCGCATACATCTCTGAATCCAAAATATGTGTAAACTCATGAAAAACAACATACTTCTTTAATTCAAGATTAATACAAATCCTCAGTGTGTGTCTTCCTGTCTTTGGATTATATAATGCTTGAGCGACTGCACCAAACCCTGCCATGTTTGTTTTTTCAATTTGTATTTCATATAGTTCCAGCTTATAATCAGGGAATTTTTCAATTTCCATAAACTTAGTATATTCTTTTTCATATTGCTTAATAAGTAACCTATATTGCTGTTCCCTATTCACAATTAATCATCCACCTTTTCTTCATAATAAAGAATTATATCGAAGTACAGATTTCTTGTCATTATAAACTTACAATTCCCTCAAAGTAAAATTTACAATCCACAGTCCCTTATAGCTCGTATCCTTCTTAAGCTTTGCCTTGAATCCTTCCACATACATCTCCGTCTGTCTCACACTTGCAGTCTCCGGGTCAAAGAATCCGACTCTTATCTTTTCCTGCTGTTTATACCCGGTAAGCAACCTCAGCCACTTCTGGGTGACAGAAAAGGAAACAGAAATAGTCACAACGCCAGTTCTCACCACATCCCTCTGCACGGTTCCTGCCTCTGTCTCTCCACCACTGTCTGCTTCCTTATCTGTCATATCCACTTCATAACTATCCGGCAGAGGAAGATCCACGCCGTCAAAGTTCAAATACTGAAAAAATGCCATCGCTTATCTCCCTCCACTTCTTAGATTTGCCCTCTGCTGGGCATTTACAATCACTTCATCCAACATCGTTCCACCAAGGTACACAGGAATAACGATATCGCCGCCGCCGCCATTTATTCCGGACACACCTTCACGAATTGCACTGACAAGGCTGCTTAAGTCTGCACTCGATACAGAACCACCGCCTGCCATAGCCATCTGACCTGCATTGACCTGGGGATTTACCACCATATCTGCTGCAAGACCACTTACTGCATCCTTTACCATGCCCTTGCTCTTCTCAATCCCCTTCGCCAGTCCGGACATAAAGTCAGGCATCCAGCTCTCGTATTCCGTCAGAGGTCCTTCATCCGGCACAGAGAAATGCAGGAAGGATTTGATTGTGTCAGCCACACTGCAAACCGCATCCTTCACCTTTCCGATGCAGGACTTGATACCATTCACAATACCGTTAATGATATCAGCACCCCAGCTGAACGCCGAAGAAGCCAGATTCTTAATGAAATTCACCGCATTGGTAAATCCATTCTTGATGGTATTGTAGATACCCGAAATGGTATTCTTAATCCCATTCCACATGGCACTGAAAGCTGTGGACACCGCCGTCTTAATGGCATTTACAACGGTAGTAACCGTATTCTTGATACTGTTCCAAACTGTTATGATAGTATTCTTGATGCCATTCACCACTGTGGTAACCACATTTTTGATGGCATTCCACACTGTAGAAAATAC
>JBJELB010000059.1:0-2069 GCA_051878935.1 Lachnospiraceae bacterium
GACAGAGATGTAAAAACAATTGGTAAGCATATTAATAATGCTTTGAAAGAAGAATTAGAGGATCAGGTGGTGGTCGCAAAATTTGCGACTACCACTCAACATGGTGCCATCGAAGGAAAAACACAAACACACATGACAGAATATTATAATTTAGACGTAATCATTTCCGTTGGTTATCGTGTGAAATCAAAACGCGGTGTAGAGTTTCGCCGTTGGGCCAATTCTGTATTAAAACAGTACATATTGAAAGGCTATGCGGTGAATGATAATCGTATCAAACAACTGGGAGAAGTGATACGGATAATGAAAAGGACGGAGAACGAACTGGACAGCAAACAAGTGCTTTCTGTGATTGAAAAGTACAGCCATGCACTCGATCTGCTGGATTCCTACGATTACCAGAATATGACTCGCCCAAAAGGGAATGAGGCGACATATGTTCTAAAATACGAAGAATGTATGGAAGTGATTCAGAGCATGCGCTTTGGTGATGAATCAGATCTGTTCGGTAAAGAGAAAGATGATTCCTTTAAAGGCAGCAACGATGTTTTTGTATTTTCTAGATAAGAACAATGCGTTGTTTGTAGATGGAAAAAAGAAGATAGAGGATTCAACATTGGTTGCCCTTACCATAATGATTGCTGAATCAAGGGCGGAAGAAAAAGAAATGATGATCAGTGTGATAATGAATTGTATGCAATAAAAATGTTGTCCCTGCTGCCGGATAGAAAATAAATGATGTTTGATAAATTTGATAAAAAAATATACAATGTAACCGACAGATAGTCGGTAATTAACCTGACTGTAAAGAAAAAGGGCTATGCGGATTGTAAAAGAAGCGGAAGAAAGAAGAGAAGAGATCCTGTCTGAGAGCGGCATTAGCGCCAAGGCTGTGGACATTCAGGAATATGTGACAGCTACCTACGGGCGGACGATTCAGGAAATCCGCATGGCGGCGTGGGCAGCGGTTATGGTGGCGGCACAGGAAGTGATGATGGAATGTGCCCTACCTGCGCCGGCATCGGAAAGATTATGGACTTTGACATAAACAACCTTATTAATGCTGACAACACCTACGACGAAGGCTTTTTCAATCTTCCTGCATTCGGAACGGGTAATTATTACTGGAAGGTATACCGACGCCCCGAATATTTCAGAACCGATGTGCCATGGAAAGATTTATCGGAGGAAGAACAGAATATCTTATTATACGGCAGTCGTTCAAAGGGCGGTGAACGCCAGAGAGTGAAGCTTGCCGACTATATTATTGACATCGGGCCTGACGGCGGTACAAAAGGCGGTGAGGTTGTATTTACGGGAACACCGAAAGAAATGATTGAAAACAGCACAACCATAACAGCAAAGTATTTGAGAAAGTAAAAACGATAGTGAGGCAGACCGTGAATCGAGTGCACTGAATACAATCACAGGATAACTTCCCCCTCCGGGTTGGCATTCGGAAGGCATCTCTTTACAGTCATTTTGAAAACAAGCAGGCGATTTTGGATGCGATTGTGAAAGAGGTTTTGGATCAATACGCGGAACTTTGTTCTGGTATTGGGTATCTGCAACAGTGGGGATGCCGAAAAGGAGATGGTAATGGGATTTGGAGAGGTAATGCATTATGTTTCTTAGAATATATAATACTTCTGATTGTGAGTCTTTAGCAGAATTGTTTTATCAAACAGTTCATAATGTAAATGCCAAAGACTATACAAAAGAACAATTAGATGTATGGGCAACCGGAAATGTGAATTTGAATGAATGGAATAAATCTTTTTTGGAACATTTTACGATCGTTGCTATCAAAAATGAGATTATTGTAGGTTTTGGAGATATTGACAAAACTGGATATCTTGACAGATTATTTGTCCATAAAGATTATCAAGGACAAGGTATTGCTTCTGCTATCTGCGATGAATTGGAACAACGGGTCCATGCAAATAAAATAATAACACACGCTTCTATTACTGCTAAAACGTTCTTTGAACAAAGGGGATATAGAGTAATTAAAGAACAACAAGTTATTAGGAATGGAATTTCTTTGACGAACTATGTCATGGAGAAAC
>JBJELB010000060.1:0-10468 GCA_051878935.1 Lachnospiraceae bacterium
TATGTCCGGCGTGTAAATTAATTCTCATGTTTACCACTCTCCTTCTTTAAACATCTACTGTCTGCCACCTTGGCATAAAATAAGGAGCGATTCGTCTTAATCGGATTAATCACTCCACATTTCTTTGATTTCGTATGTTCGCAAAAATCACATCTCATATGCATGCCCTACTTCAATGCTGATTTAACAGTTTCTCTCCACCGTTCAGGAACTTCCTCTAATGTCATCTTACCGGATTTAATCCATCTAACATAAATTGCAATCATTATTCAGCACCTCCTACTAATGCAGCCAACTCAATGACTGCGCTTTCCAGTTCATCAATTCTGCGTTGTTCTTCAGATTTACGTGTCAATTCTACTGTCCATGTTCCAGACTGGAATGAGGATTTGAAGGATTCGGTATAACCCTCGTATACATTCATCAAAACATCATCCTCAATGTATTCAATAGAATCTGTTCCGGTTCTCAATGAAGCAATATCAGAATATGCATGATTTTCCTCTGATACCTTAATCCTGATAACCTCTGTACCATTCTGATACTGGTAAGGGTATAATTCTGTTACTGTTAATACGTTATCATTAAATTTAATTTGTTTCATCTTTAAATTCCTCCTATTCATTGTAAGATGATACTCCGTAGAGCATCAATCCATTATCGGTATTGTCAACGACTACCTTTGCTTGTTTCTCACAGATTCCTAAATCTGAAATAACAACTGGACTATTATAAAATTCATCTTCTGATTCTGGAAATCTAATCATTGAATCTTCAACAACGTTACCGTTATCATCCATCTGGTAAATCTCAACATGGTACGCACATCCATCTAATGTTCCAAATTCCTTATCAACGCCCATATTAATATAGAGAGTGTTGCAAGTGAAATCATGCAATAAGTATTGGCCATGATATTGCATCCATGAATACATTCCAACCATTGATTGAATTTTATCATTCCAAGGATTCTTCCACTGGTAGTCATTAGTACCAATATTAATCTGGCTAGTGTCCCCATTAAGTTTGTTGAAGGTAAAGAATCGTACTCCAATTTCATTCTGTTTATCAACGGTGAGAGTTTTACCGTTATAAGCTGTACCAGCACACCACTTACTCATATTCTCATATATGAATTGAACATCTGTTGGAGCGTAGATATCTATCCAGTTTACACCATCGAATCGCTTGCCATTTTGACTTGCTATCCAGTTCACACCGTCATATAGGTTTACATTTTGAACTTCTTCAAATTCTGTTCCGTCAAATCTTTTCATGAGCATCACCTACCATATCCATAGATCATTTTCTTGCGGATATGATGGAGCTAGTTCCTGCACATATGTTTTATTACTTTTTATAGCTTCATAAAAGTAAAATTCATCATATGTGTATCCATCTATATCCTTGCCATCATCAGCCTGTAAACCTATTGCTGTATCAAATAATTGCAACCCGTTATTCATATAATGAATTATCTCTAACTTAGTTATTGCATATCCTTCTGCTGTTCCATCAGAACCTGAATAGCCATGTTCATACTTAGCATATAAATAAAGGTTATATCCTTTTGTTCCACCTACTAATCGACTTGCAACACCAAATTGAATATCTGCATTGCTAGTATTCTCGTTCACATTTTCTTTCGAAAAGTATTGGAGATTATTACCGTCGTACATTAATGGAATCCATGCCGTCTTTCCAGATACTGCATATGAAACCCTAACAAGGAATATAGACATTCCTCCATTACCAAGTCCATTTAAAGCATCTTTGGCAAATAAGACATAGTCTCCAGCGGTTGCATCTACATCGATAGTAATTCTTTCCCCGGAAAGTGCCAATTCAGAAACTTTCTCTATTCCCTCATTAAAATCATCCTGCGACACTGTACCCAAATTAATCCGTGCCTGCTCAGCCGTAGTTGCACCGGTACCACCATACGCAATGCCTTGTGTTCCGGCATTGACAGTGGATTCTCCTGTATAACTTTTGCCATTCACCGTTAAGGCATACGGGTTTTTCATCGAAGTAGGTTTGTTGTTTAGGTCGTTATAATTTCCGCTGAACATCTTTTCCCTGATTTCTTTCACCGCCGCTGATATCTTGTTGAAAAACCAGTTAAAATATCCAGCCGGCGGCTTATATCCGGCTACAAATCCGTTTTCCAGAAGTTCCTCCGGCGGCTCTGCCCCTGGGTTGTCCCAACGAGGGACATCTTTTTCAAATTCCATAACTACCTCCGTTCTATAGTGGCAATACCTTGGAATTGTCATCGTCTCCCAACAGCAATCCAAAATACCCACCTATCGTTTGTTCTATATTTGCAAATCCAGTTTCCGTGTCGTACTCATCTCCGGTTTCCGAAAACTCAAATGTACCTTCAAACTCATCAACGTCTACCGATACGCATATTGGCAGAATTGTATTGATGATATCCACTACCTGTCTGCTTGTAAATCCGGCATTGACCAATGTTTGTAATGGAAATCTGGCCAATTTCACACAGGCGGGATTTTCGCTTTCCTGCATAATAATATCCCCGGATTCTGCACTGAATACCATCTTCAATGCACGCAGCACTGAGTTGTAGTCACCGCAGTTCATGATACGGGCAAGCTTAACCTTAATCAGTATAAGATACTGCCCGTCATTTAAATATCCTCTTGGCTGCCCAATAGATGCTCCATAGTAGTCTAATGTACGTCCGGATGCTGTATCTAAGTCAAGAGAGTCATTAATCTGCTTCAAATCTGCCCGCAAGCTTTCTCTATCTAGCTCATTGATACGTAGCAACTTGTAATTATTACTGTTTTCATCCTTGCGATAACAATCCGGAAGTCGCTTTATATTGTCCATAAAAAATCAACCCCCATTAAGATTTATTGTAATATTTTCTACCGGCAATCTGGCTACAGTATAGGCATCCAGTTCAATATCATCAGATATCCATGATTCTCCATCGGTGGACAATTTCAAATTTTTTACATTCTCAACGCCTGCTGTTGCATAGATATATCCGAATAAATTAGACCAGTATACCGTTTCCCCGTTATCCAACTCATCCACAGCACTGGACAGGCTTGTTTTGATATTCTCAACTCCGTATTCTTCAAATTCTGCACTTTTTATAACGTCGCAGGTAAGATATAGGTCAACCTGTGTGGCGGTATCAAAATACACGGTATGAGAAATCCCATCCTCGTCCTTTACATCCACAGCAATAGATCCGACCGATTTTATTCCAAGCGGCTTTTTTGAAAAAATCGCTTCTCCAACTGATTGCCGTGTGGCTGAGTCATCACCGGATGACAATGACACGATACATTTAAACGATTTCGGCGGAATTCCATTCTTCTCTTGCATCTCATCATTCTCAATTATGGTAACATTATTTATACCGGACACACGCATGATAGCGCCCTTGATGGATGTATCTGTCTGATCGCCAATACCTCCGATTGCAATATCAAACCGGTCTCGGAACTCCTGGTCAGATTCTGTATCTGTGGCGGACGTTAGCTGACGGATACCTTCTACCAAATCAACTCCCATGGTTGGATTGACAATATTGTTAATGGCACTATATACTACATTGTAATCCGTTCCAATTCCATCACTTTCCACTGTCGCTGTAACTGTTCCATCTTCTCCAATGACATAATTATCATTTGTGTGGAACTGCACATCTCCGGAAGATACCAGAAAACCCTCGTCAATCACAGTACCTTTCGTCCCGGTAAACCGCACTTCGTAGCTGCTTGCTGTCGGTGCGTTTCGTGTAATTCCGGCAAATGGTCCCAGCCGGTCAAGACTCACCCCGGTTGCAGTATGTGGGAACCTGGAAAAATAGACTCCCTCTGCCGTTTCATACAATTCTGCTAAATCGTATGCCTCCAGCCGGATATACTTACCAAGAACCGAAAGCTCAGACGTATCAATATCCTCACCGAACATTTCCTTTGCCCGTTCTATCTTTGTCTCCAAAAGATCCTCGAATGTCGGGCGTATAAATCCGTAATCCGTTAATGGCATCAATCATCACCTCCAATTTCAATTTCTACTTCTTCCCCATCATCTGTCTCGGCAGTAAAATTGATAGTCGATTTTCTGTCCTTGCCAACACTGAAATCGAATTCACTTATCTCAAATGTTTCATCTACCTGAATCAGACCAAGCTTAATATTGTCCATAATCAAATCTTCATTAGGATTCTTCACCGTGATGGAACGGACGTCAATACCCTCTTCGTCATTCAGAAACCATTCACCCGTGTTCGTCTGCAGGACAAATTTTGTCGTTTGGGCGGTCAGCTCTCTGTCATGAACCAACTGGATATCCCCGTTTTTCACTACAATATCGCCGGAGCTGTCCAACATAAATCCTTTCATAATATCACCCTGTCCAAATTCCAATCACTACCGCATCCGATAAGGAATGGTGTCCCTTCGCCGGAAGTGCAAATTCGCCTTTCTTCGTTTCTGTAATATTCCTGTCCGCGCACAGGCAGTACACAATGTCGCCAACCTCCACCCCTGTCACCTTAGGAATCGTGATGTTGTCTGTGTAACCTCCGCAATTCACCGTTACTTTCTCTTTTGAAAATTTTCTGGCTGACTCCAGCACCGGGATTTTATCCAGAACTGATTGTTTTTCTTCATCAGATCCATATTCTTTGGTCAATGCCAAAGGCTGCACAGTAGCTTCGGTCCCATCTTTGTTGACCGACAAAACAACCGCAAAAAAAGCCGTATGAAGCTCCATAACGGCGTTGCTGACAATGTTTTTGACTGTCTTTATAAATTCATTCTTCATACTTCATATCGACCTCCTGAAATTAAAAATTCTTATATCGGCGAACCAGTTTTACTCCGCCTCCAGCGTATCCAATCCGCCACTTGATATAGCTGTTCATGTCCTTTATATTCGGACCGGTACCGCTTCCATGACCACATAATTTCCCGTTGCCAACATACATCTCTACATGGCCAACACCATTGACTCTGCTTGAATCTGTACCCTTGAAATACAGCAAATCTCCAATCTGCAGTTTATTTACATCCGGATACCCGTTCTGAATACCGGCGCTTACATTTTTTAGATTACTGTTCGTCTGCTGAGCATCCGTATCGCCCCCAATATCCACGCCTAGAACCTGCTTATATACCCATTGCTGCAAAGAAGAGCAATCACTGTATCCGGAGCCGCACAGCATTCTGTTAGCACCCTGGGTATACTGATTTTTTCCGACCCTGGATAAAATCTTTTCCTTTAACGACTGCTGCTTAATGTTCGTATCCGTCTTCTTGGCAGATGTCTTTTCCTTAACTTTTTCGTAGGTTTCACTTTTTACGATTCGTACTGTGGTTGTGAATTCACTTCCATCGTAGTAATGGGTTCCGTCTATGACACGGTATGAGCCGCTATAATTCTTGGTTTTGAATTTAATTAGGCTGCCTGTCTGCACCCGGTGCTGTAATAGCATTTTGACCTTGTAGCCTTTCGTTTCCACTTCCCACACATCATTTTTGTTCGTTTCTTTAAACGTTTCCACGGACAGCAGGCCGGTGTCAGACGTCAATTCAAATTTACTCCCGGTAAAGTCCTTGACCGAGCAGACATACACCTGAGATTTACAGATATAGGCCTTTGCCTTGCATATACCGGCATATTTTTCAATATTCTCCATCAAACCGCCTGAGATACTGACAGCATCTTTATACACATGATCTTGTGGAATGGAGAATTTTTTGACAGGCAGTCCGGTTTGATTCACCAGGTCTTTTAAAATAGTACTTGCCTTTGTTCCTTTGGCATACGTTTTTTTGTCTGCCTTATGCTCTTTTCTTTTTTTGCTGTCGATAGCAGTAATATCCGTGATAAGGTCCAAATCTTCCCATATATGCTTTACCTTTTTGATATAGCCGGAGAAGATGATTCCTGTATCTTTTCCATAACCGGCTTCCACCGTTATCTTCTCATCACCATTTATCTTGTTCCTTGTATCTTTTGACAAATTATAGATGGATATGTCAGCAATGTTCGCTTCCACATCATCATCAAATGGGATTTCAAAGTCACAGTCCAGTGTGTCGTTATCAATAGTGATAATTCCTTTTTTGGTCTCTATCTTAATAATGACACTATGTCGATACAGCCCGGAGAAATTCTTCGGTGTCTTTCCTTTGTCCTTTGGTTTATGGACTACCTTGGACGCCGCCTCAGGGTTATATTTTACATTGATTGTATTGCTAATCTTCTTCCGGAGCATTTCCCTCACCTTCCTCCAGTGCGAAGTCGTACCGTTCAGCTTCCGGTTCGTTCTCTTCGAAGTCGTCGATGGTCAGAAACACCGTAGCCCCGAAGTTATCCCAGGTCACCTTGTTACATTCTCCGGATTCATCATATGGCACCAAATCGACCGACGGGAATCCCGGCTGATACATATCAGCAAACAACGGGCGGTTGTATACCAACGGTTCCTGGTATACAAGCACCTCGCCATCTTTGGAGAGCGTAATGGTAAAAAAGTCGCACATCTCATTGTACATGACTTCAAGAGAAAACATTTCCCCAGACAGTTCGATAGAAAATATGTATGGAATTTCATCTTTGTTAATTTCAATATAATCTCTCATGACGCATTACCTACCCACAATTTCTTTCCAACGATTGGGAGTTTCATCTTTTTCCCGTTGTCACCGACAGTTTCATGGAAGCACTTCGGATTATTCTCATACAGCCATTTCTTTTCTTTTGCATTGTCTTTTTTATATACACGGTATTTTGCATACTTGGCATTGTCCTTTAAGCATAAATCCCACAGTGTATCACCTTTTTTAATTTTGTGATATTTCCTGGTCTTCGTACTTTTCTTAACGACCTGCTTTTCTCCTGAATCCGATGTCTTTCCACTGCCTTTTTTCTGTTTCTTCTTATAAGGACTCTTTGCAACCCGAATCTTTTTGATTTCCATAGAAAAACTCAGACCGCCCTTAATGTCCGCAGAACTTGATGTGTTAAACGATGTAATCACACCATCATTCAGAATCGTGTTGCCGATATAACGCACCTTTTTCCCGTTACTCCGCAGCTTATTTAATTTCTTAACTGTGTTTTTATAATTCTTCCCGACTATCTCTCCTGTCAGCTTTAGTGACTTCATATTTGACTTTACATGATCCGTAAGGTCTTCCCCATCCTCGACGGGATGGGAACTGACCTCTGTGGAGTAGTCGGAATCCTCTGTTGCAACAAACACATAAATCTTGTTGATCAGCGCCATGCTTACACCTCCATAATTACAGGATTGGTATCAGAATAATCAGCCATTAATTCATTCCATGTTTCCTTAATCATGCTCTTTAATTTCCGTCTGTTTGAGTCGTTTGCACTTGCACCGTACAGATTAATGGTAAATTCCGCCTTATTGGTTGTACTGGAACGATTGTTGTTGGTGGTAACTGTGTTTTCCGGGGTGTAGTCGCTGGCGACAGGACTATAGGTATCCTCAACAGAGAAAACATTGACAAGACCTCCGGCAACCTGTTTCGCCTTGTCAATCGTCTTTCCTCTTAGCTTGTCCATACCATGAATTAAGCCTTCGTCTACAAATTTTCCGGTTTCCATCGTTACGCGAGATGGGCTGTTTATTTTCAACGTTTCATTAATGGCATTTGATATGGATTGAGCTATATTTTTTGCTGTCTCTACCGCCTCTGACTTTTTACTGTTCATACCTGAGATTAATCCATTTATCATATTCTTTCCGGCTGATGACAAATCTGTCTGTGAGATAGCTGCTTGAACTCCCCTTAATCCATTTTTAACAGACAAAACTACTTTTAACATACAGGAAGCCGACTGTCTGACCATTGCATCGAATATCTTCCCGCTATTGGCTGCTGCTAAAATCATGGCCGTTCCCATCGTTTGGAATACTTCCGTAGATTTTGACACGGAAGCAACCATGTTGGAAACACCGGAGCTTATATTCGCAAGACTTGTTACCACAATCCCTTTAATGATTGTGAAAAACGATTGCAAGGCGGTTGCTACAGTGTTTGCCGATTCTGCCTGCTCCACTACTTCGCTTGCACCCGTGAAAAAGCCCTTAACATTTGTCATGAATGTAGAAATGTTTGTTCCTTTTCCTGCCAATCCGGAAAAATCTAATTTTGATATTTCACCGACTTTTCCTAATGCTGTCCACAATGCATTCATGTTTGTAACATTTAGGTTATTTACCAACGAAAAGAAACCACGAACATCTATCGCAAATTGTTTTAATTGTCCACCTAGTCCGGTAATATCATTTTCACCACTGAACCATTGAGCAACCCCACCGGTATTTGGAATGTTTCCAATATCTGCAAATGAAGCAAATAATTGTTTTGCCTTTTCAAAACAACCATCCGGCAGAGTTGACACCGTTTTATAGAACGAAACAATGCCCTCACTTGCAAGTGATTTCAAACCATTTGCCAATCCGTCAAAATCATTTTTCCCGCTGAACCATTGAGCAATTCCACCGGAATTAGGTACGTTTCCAATATCTGAAAGTGATTGGAATAATAATTTTGCTTTACTAAAGCCATCTTCGGGCATTGAAGCAACTTTATCAAAGAAGCCTTTTGCATTTGTAGCAAAATTTGTTAGATCCGTTCCTAACTGTGCCCAATCTGTACCGCCGGTAAAGAAACTTGCAATATCATTACCAGTCATTTTTAAAATGAAACTGCCGAGTGATCCGAAGAAACTTCCAACACCTGCCGTATCAACACCTTTCATCAGGTTAAACATTGGTTTTAACGATCTCACAAATCCCGATAGATTGTCACCGATTGCAGGTAGTGAATCGGTCAATCCCTCACCTAAACCACCAATCAATGAACCTGCGATTTTACCAATCTGATTAAACAAATTAGCAAGTGTTTCGCCACCTTTTGCTATAAATTCATTAAAACCTTTTACTTCTGATAATTTACCAAATGCAAGAATCAATGCGGTCATTCCACCGACAACTAATGCCATATTTGCAAGTCCATTTAACACAACAGGAATCGGTATCATTCCAACTATTCCCGCGAATATACCTAACACACCACCGACTAAACCTAATGCACCGATTAATCCAGTGAGTTGCAAGATTCTCGCATAATTAAAATCAATCAATGTAGCTGCACCAACAACTGACACTAATACACCAACTCCCACAATCATGATTGCCATGTTTGCTAAACCTTTAACTACTGTCATTATTGGTATCTTTCCAACTATTCCTGCAAATTTCGCTAGTGCAGTACCAACGGAACCTAAAACAAACATTGTTCCGATTACTTCTGTTAATGATTGCACATCAGACAATTTAGCCATATGTGGTGCAATTGCCATAAGGGCCGCCGTTATTATGGTGAACCCACCAAGTATAATGGCAAGATTCCACATGCCCTTCAGTATGACAGCAGGTTTTGTTTTTGCTAAGTCTTTTAAGCCTTTTGTAAGATTGCCAAGCAGACCTCCTTTTGACGATTTTCTGGAACCTCCGGAACCGCCAAAGAGTGAAGTAATTGATTTAACCGCTTTCAATCCCTTGAATGCTGAAGCAAGACCTATTAAAGCAGGAATAGCAATTTTGATTTTTCCGACATTTTCTTTGCAAAAGTTTCCAATTCTATCAAATAATCCGCCTATCTTTTCAGCGATTGGGAATTGATTTCCAAATGTATCTAGAATCGCAGCGCCTAGAGTCTTGGCTATGTTTGGAAGCTCTTTTACCAGTGCACCGATGATATTCGGTAAAGCTTTGATAATGCCGGCAACCAGGGATGTTGCTGCCTTTATTAACGGAGGAAGCAAATCATCTGTAATGGCAGGAAGCTCTTTCGCAATGATCGGAGTCAGTTCTCGAATTAAACTTCCTACCCCTTGTAGTGCTTTTTTGATTGCAGGTTTTATATTCCCGACAAATATCTTGACGGATGAAACCAGATTTTTGACGCACTGATCAAAACTGTCACCGCCATTTATAAGGTTTGGAAGCAGATTATTCCATGCAGATTTCATTGACGAAAGAGACCCGCTAATTGTTTTTTCTGCTTCTTTTTGCGTCGTTCCTGTGATTCCCAGATTGTCTTGTATAACCTGGATAGCCTCTATGTACTTGTCAAAAGATACGTCTTTTACCGTTTTGGCTGTAATTTCAATGCCCTCGCCTAATACTTTACTATCGTTGATGAGGCGTGCCATTTCGCTGGCGCTGCCTCCGTATCCAAGTTTAAGGTTATCAAGCATTGTAAAATTCTGCTTCGCAAATCCTTGATATGCGTATTGTATCATGCCAATGTCGGTACCCATTTTGTTTGCGTTGTCTGACATGGCAATAATCGCCTTATTTGCAATCTTTGCAGCCTTATTCGTGTCGCCGCCTAAACCGGATAGCAAGCTCGCTGAAAAGCTCGTTACTGTT
>JBJELB010000061.1:0-44396 GCA_051878935.1 Lachnospiraceae bacterium
ATTGATGTCGGCTTTCGGAAGAGCATACCATACTCAAAATGCAGAAAATCCTATTTTTGTCGATACAAAAGTACGGGAACTGATGACCGACGAAGAGTACAGCATGATTGCCCATTATATTCTTAGTGGGATAGATTTCTTTGCACCTGACAAAAAAGACAGTTTTGCAAACAGCGAGGAGACACTTCAATATTTGATTAATACACAGATTGCGCCTACTCCCCTTGCTCGTGCCGCATTTTGTGAGGATGCGTTGAAAAAATCGGTGCAAACAGGCACGGAACAATACGTGATACTCGGTTCAGGATTAGATACGTTTGCGTTTCGCGAACAGGAGTTTTTAAAAAGATATGAAGTATTTGAACTGGACCATCCGCTGACACAGAAGGACAAAAAGGAAAGAATAAAACGAGCGGGATGGATTTTGCCTGATAAATTGCATTTTGTTCCAATCGATTTTACGAAGGATGACATTGGTGAAAAACTCATTGAGTCAGGTTTCAAGCCTGAAAAAAAGACTTTTTTCTCCTGGCTCGGTGTCAGTATGTATCTTGACCGAGATTCAATTGAAACTATGCTTCGAAATCTTTCCTCCTTGGACACAGACGACTCTGATCTGATATTCGATTATGCAGATGACAGCCTGTTCCAGGCTGAGGAGAGACGGGTACAGAATATGCTTGCCATGGCGAAAGCCGGTGGCGAGGAAATGAAGTCTGGCCTCGACCAAATGAGTTTAGAACAGATGCTGTCAACACATCACTTTTTGACATACGAACATTTAAGTTGTAGGGAGATTCAGAACCGTTTCTTCTCCGAAAGGAATGATTGGCTGTCAGCTTTTGAGCATATTAATTATGTACATGCAGTTTTAAAGAAATGAACATAAGCACTGATTGCAGAATACAGAAATGTGCATGAAAACGGGGCAATTCAATTGAATATCAATCTCTAAAACGGGGCAAATAATGTATTGCATAGTTTGGAGGTGTAAATTCATGTATAGAAAAGATTCCGTTACTGTTGGAGAATGGATTAGAAATTCGAATAAGGCACTATTGGTGACTGGAGCAAGACAGACAGGAAAAACCTGGCTAATAAGAGATGAGATTGAAAAGAGTAGATATACTAAGTTTGAAGTAAACTTTATTGATCAGCCGGATATGATTACATACTTAAACGCAGAAATGAGTGCGTTAGATATGCTAAAAGAGAAATTTGAAACGAGAAGACCTGTGGATGAATTTATACATCAGAAGCTTTTGTCTCTGTTTTTTGTATATCTCATTGTTGGAGGAATGCCGGATGCCGTAAAAACTTATATTGAAACCAAAGATATTCGAGAGGTTGATAAAGTTCAACGTGACATAATAACACTCTACAAAGAGATTTTTTCTCAATATGAACTTGAGAACAAAAAGCTTAGATTGAAATCTATATATGATATTATTCCCGCTGAACTGAATAAGCAGAATAAGAAATTTGTTTTAACATGCTAGATAAAGAACTTAAGTTTGATAGGTATGAAAACAGCTTTTTGTGGCTAAAGGATGCAGGTGTGGCCTTACCGGTTTACAACGTAGATGCACCGGTTATCCCTCTTATGGCAAGCAGGAGTAGTAATGTATTCAGACTTTTTTCGAGTGATATTGGATTGCTTACGAGCGCATATCCGGCAGAAACAAAAATTGAATTGATTAATAAAAATGGAGAAGTAAATAATGGGGCTCATTTTGAAAATTTTGTTGCACAGCAATTAACAGCTAATGGTTTTGAACCATATTTCTGTAAAAAGAAGAATATAGGTGAGATGGATTTTGCGATAGAAATGAGTGGAAAAGTTGTTCCGATTGAAGTTAAGTCCGGAAAAGCATATAAATCGCACAAAGCTTTGGATAATTCTATGGATGTGCCAGAGTATCATCTGGTGAAAGCGTATGTTTTTTCTGTCTCAAATGTTGAAACAGAAGGAACCGTGATATATCTCCCAATCTACATGTGCTATCTTTTGAAAGAAGAGATGGGGCAGATGATAGTAGATTTGGATATTGCCGGTTTGTAAGATGGAGGCAGGATATTATCCGTAAGAGTGGGAAGTGTGAAAAAGGTGGTGTTTTTAAAGGACACCATCCCCTGTAAAGTCAGGTTAACAAAGACAGAAATGGAGGAAAAGATTATGGATTGGATGGATTTTAACAATGATGGAGAAGTGGATGCTGTAGAAGAATACATGGGAATGGAAATGCTTTGCAGCAGTAGAGAAGAACATGAGGCGTTGTTTGGTGATCCCGGAGATTTTGACGATGACAGTTCAGACGATTTTGATGATGATTTGGATATAGCAGGATTAGACCGTGATGAGTTGGAATTTATGGATGAAGATGAAAGACGGGAGGCACTGGAGGATGCTGGATTAGATCCGGATGATTATGATTTCTAATCGGAAAAAACGTGGACCACAGAGATTCGAACTCTACTTTGCGTAGGTGGTATGAATCCCGGTGTTGTTCTATAATCATTGTATGGAGGTAAAGAAGATGAATCAATATGTTACAGGTGCGGTGATTAAAGAACTGCGGGAACGACACAAAATGACACAGCTACAATTAGCTGAAAAACTGGGAGTGAGTGATAAGACTGTTTCCAAGTGGGAGACAGCAAAAGGATATCCGGATATTACATTACTGGAACCGATAGCAGATGCTTTTTCTGTATCGGTAACAGAACTGATATCAGGAAATACCGTTTTTAATGCAAATGTATCGGCCAATATGATGCAATCGCTATTTTATGTCTGCCCGGTGTGTGGCAATGCAATTCATAGCATAGGCGAGGCGGTAGTAACCTGTCATGGTGTACACTTAACTCCAGCCGTAGCAGAGGAAACAGATGAAAATCACAAGATTTTCATTGAGAGAGTCGAAGATGAATTCTATGTACGCATTGATCACGATATGACAAAACAACATAATATTTCCTTTATTTCAGCACTATCTTCTGATAGAATACAGATGGTAAAGCTCTATCCGGAAGGAAATGCGGAAGCAAGGTTTAAGATTAATGGAGTAAAGGAGTTTTATTTTTACTGTAATCGGGATGGATTATTTCATATCCATGTAGTCAAAGGAATCTATGATACTGATATAACACATGATGATATAGAGGAAAGAAGAGAGCTGGAAAGAACAGCCGCCATTCTGCTTGGGTAGTAAGAATGATTAAAAGAAAAAATAGCTATGGGAGTAAGCCCATAGCTATTTAAATTTAGCTAAACTGTAGTCTCAATAAATTAGTACTGGCATCAGAATCAGCACCCTTATATACAACATAAATCATATAATTGCCTGTTACTGTGCCGCCTGTTTTCCCCTCTGTGTCATAGATGTTATTGACCAATGATGTTGTCTTAAATTTCGATATACTTCCTGTATTATCCAAACTAATTGTTGCAAGCTTTGTTCCACGTTTTCCATTATTGGCGCCGCCACTGCTATATGCTTCCGGTTGGCCATATAATGATCCGGTGTAATTACTTGCCCATATTTCTAATGTTCCCTTGTTCGTACTTGCATATTCTACATTTACTTTCGTAATATTTTCAAGCATCGTATATGGGAATGCTGCAATTGCATTGGTACCTTTTAGACGAAGTTTGGAATAATCTCTTGACGCACCTGCTATAAATGCGGTTGCATATTCACCATAGATAGGATTTGTACTACTCAAACGGTAGGATAAATTTTTCTTAATGATCGTAGGTGTATTATTTAATATCTGTACATTTTTTTCATAATCATCTTTACGTTCTTCCGTCGAATACAAAAGAGCCGCGTAACCGGGACTATCATATGCATAGCGATCCCATGCATAATATGGATGATTACAATATTTTGACAGATATGTATCATCATTTACATTTGCATTTGAAGCAAATTTATAATAATTATATACAGCAGCAAAATTATTCTCAATCAACTTACCTCTGTCATAGGTTGTAATCCCTTTGGAACTGTGATGATCCCAAGGAAATGTTGTCTCATATACGGCTTCGTCATAACCTAAATTATAACGTGCAGCAAATTCTGCTGCTTTTAATAACAAACGGTTGTGACATTCATACAGACTATTATCTCCTTGTGACCATGCAATCTGTGCAACCGTAATAAAAGAAGCCAGATTTACATTCGCATGTGCATAATCACGGTCACTCTCCTTGCATTGTCCGGTCGTACTATTATAATTAAATTTTAAACTATATCCGTTGGCACCCTTACTCTTATCCGGTTTCTTTTTGCTACCCGTATAATCTGCACTACAATCGAGTACATAATCACTCTTAACCAGGTTATAAAGCCATTCATCTTCTGCAAAGACTGCGTAGGCCATGGAGCCCTCGCGAAGAATCGCTGCATGACCATGGTTGATGTTGTCCATATCATAATCAGCAAGGGCTGAATGGTTGCTGAGTAGTTGATAGATACTAACCGCACATCCATTGTTGCATCTCTTAAACATCTGAATTAAGCTATTGCTATCTGTTGCTCTCCATCCGGAATAATAATGTCTCAAAATCTCTGCTGCTGAACAGAATTTAAGTGCAATGACACCTGAATCGATATTCGTATTGTAGACACTATTCGCATCTCCGGCCACACCTATTCCATTAAAAATAGACGCATATTTCATCATAATTTCTCTTGATTTAGCTGCGTAACTCACATCATCTGTTAAATAATACATCAACGCCAAATCATATGCCTTTGTTGCTGCCAAACGTACCTGATTGTATCCTCCGCAAGTCTCATTAGAAATCGATGTTACATCATATTTTGATACATCAATTGTACCATATGATTTTACAGTGCTTTGTAATTCTAAATAGGTACTATACCATGGTTCTACCTGATCCTTAACCATCTGTTTCATCGTTAGCATATCCTGCTCTGTATATAAGATACCCGGGTGTTGGAATGCCATTGTTTCCGGAACAATCTTTCCAACTCCATGAAGCTCTAATTCTGATAATTGATCCCATGAATGCACCCATGAGTCCAAAAATCTATCTGATCCCCCAATTAATAAATAACGATAATTGGAATCAAATGTAACCTCCTTCGAAGCTCCTGCAGCAATGGTACTTGTTCCAAAAGAAGCAAGCTTGGTCCAGTCAGATTCAGACTTTGATAACTGATTACCGCCATATATGGCCCAATTACCCGTAACCTTCGCACCTGATTTCATGGTCAGGGTAGCTCCTTTGATTGAAACAGTATCCGTTCCCATATCTAAATAGAGATAAGTATCTTTTCCAACACTCATACTTGTGTTTGTATTACCATCAAACAAGTTTTCGGTTGCCTTGTGAATTGAAGCCGTCGTTGCTGATTTTGTTGCCCATTGTGTCGCATTAGATCCTTCTGCTGCCCATCCATAATAGCCGGTACGGATTCCTTTTGCGTTGGAATATGTAAGATCAATTTCTGAAAACTGGTCCCAACAACGCACCCAACAATCAAACATCTTATCAGAACCACCAATTAAAAGAAAACGATGATTTCCGTCCAAGGTAAGATTGACAGTATCACCTGCTTTTACCGTATCCTTGCCAAATGATGCTAATCTTACCCATTTAGAGGTGTCTGTTGTCAACGAATCGCCTTCCCAAATTGCCCAATTTCCTGTGATGGCGGCACCAGTTTTTGCTGTGAAAGAAAGGTTGATTACATCTTTATAATCTGCACCTAAATCCATATAAAGATAATTGTCTTTCTTCGCACTAATCCCTGTTGATGTGTTCTTATCGAACAGAGTTCGCAAGGAAGCTGTAGCCTGTATGATTCTATCTTCACTTGTCGTAAATTCACAGCGATTATTGCCATTTGAACTCCAACCGTAATGTCCACAACGCACATCTGCATATTGAATCGTGATTTCAGAAAAATAAATCCAAGTCTTTACCCATGAATTAAACATCTTATCTGCACCACCGATTAAGATGTAACGATATTGATCTGAAAAATTGATTGTCATACTTTTGCCAGACTGTAATGTAGATGAACTACATGTTTGAAGTGTTGTCCAATCTGATGGTGACGTTGACAGTGTATTGCCGCCATAAACTGCCCAGTTACCATTGATAGAGGCACCATTTTTCATGGTTAAGGTAACTCCTGTCGCATTACCTGCATTCTCGCCTAAATCAATGTATAAATATACATCTGAATTCTTGGATACAATACTACCCGTATCACCGTCAAACAATGCTTTTGTTTCTTCGGTTGCTACCTTAACTTTTTCTTCACTTGTTGTAAATTCGCAGCGGTTATTCCCGTTTGCTTTCCATCCGTAATACCCGCATGATACATTTCCGTATCTTTGAATCGTTGCGGATGCTTTCGTAACCAGTAACCCCAATAGCAGTATCATAAACGGTATGGTTATGAATACTTTCCTTATACAATTTTGCTTTCCCTTCATTTTCTTTTCCCTTCCCTTAAAAGATATGATATTTCCTTGTTGGTTGTGATATTTATACAAATATTAAGACGGTGCAGTTCCTATATCTATGCAAATTACACAACACAGCTTGAATTATATCATTCTATGATTGTATATTCAAGAATATTTCCTTTTACACATACTATCTGCATTGGCAATGTCTACGAGAGAAAAGACAGCAGGAACAGAGATCATTGATGTTCATATTGGCAGTTCTAGGTTCCGAGGGGAAATCTGTCTATAAAATTGACACAACCACCTACATAATTTCTCTGTTTTGAAAGTGATATATCTGATATAATATCTTTAAATTAAGGAGATGAGAAATACATATGTTGCGAATGGAAATTGCTTTGTTTTTTGTATTGGCCTTTGTTGCCTATGTCTATTTTTCAGCAGGGAGAAAGAATACGTTGCTGCATAAGACTTTTTCTGCCCTGCTGATTACGAT
Organism: Lachnospiraceae bacterium; assembly: GCA_051878935.1. Lineage (GTDB taxonomy): Bacteria > Bacillota > Clostridia > Lachnospirales > Lachnospiraceae > CANQDT01. The sequence continues at coordinate 6,950 of JBJELB010000061.1, forward strand.
GTTGGTTCATCTGGTATTTGACGCTGCCACGATTTATACCGTCAATCATTTGGAAACAATACCCGTAGCCCTGAATGATGTTCTGCACCGGATATTTATTGGAACACTGGTGGTATGTGTGTATTTGTTTTATCAGTATATTGCCGTTTTGGTTGAGGAAGAAACCGGAAAACCACGGCGACTGGATATACCAGCAAAAGTGTTTTTGGTGATTGCTGAATGTGGCGTCATTTTGTTGCCGGTTCATTACGCGGTAACGCCCGGTGGAAATTACTCAGATGGTATCCATGCCAATGTATGCTATGTTACCATGGCATTTTATCTGTTTTTATGTGTGTGGCTAGTTCTGCGTAATTGGAATCAGATTGACAAAAAAAAGAAGTTTGCGATTGGAGCTGCGCTCGTGATTGAACTGATTGTTTCCATTCTCCAGGGACTACATCCAACATGGCTGATCAGTGGTATGGGATTGACTCTTATGACCATGTCCTTTTATCTGACATTAGAAAACCCGGATATTTTGAGAGCGGAATTAACAGAGCAGAAGATGTCCATGTTGTACCTGAAAAGTCAGGTCAATCCGCACTTTTTGTATAACACACTGGATACGATTCGTATTCAGGCCCAGTTAGATGGAAACAAAAAGGTAGCCGATTTATTAATGCAGCTGGTGGATTTTTTTCGACTCAGTGTGAAGGTGGATCGCTCTATGGTTACACTGGATGATGAGATGGAACTGCTGGAAGCATATATGTCTCTGATGTGCTATCGTTATCCGGATCTGCAGTGTGAATACGACGTGGATCCGGATTTGGGAGGGATGCAGGTACCTAATTTCATTTTACAGCCTATCGTGGAGAATAGTCTTCTTCATGGATTGAAGAATATGGGATATCGGGGTAAGGTGTGTATCTTGGCACAAAAAGCGTCAGAGAAGTGGATGGAGATTCTGATTAGCGATACAGGCAGCGGGTTTGCTGAAGGGAAAAAAGCAGCGATTGATCAAATGCTTCTGAATTATGCGAAACAGCCGGTGCGACTGGAGGGAAGCAGTATTGGCATTCTGAATGTCCAGAAACGCATTAAGCTGCTGTGTGGACGGGAATACGGACTCCGATATACAGAAAATCCTGCAGGCGGCGTAACGGCACATTTACTGTTGCCATTGAAGGAGGATGAACAATGAGAAAACTGAGTGTGCTTTTAGTAGATGATGAAATTATGATTCGTGAAGGATTTAAACGGCTATTTGATTGGGAAGCCCATGACTGTGAAGTGGTAGGCGAGGCTGCCGACGGCATGGAGGCACTGAGTCAAATCGATACGCTTCGACCGGATATCGTCATTATGGATATCAATATTCCAATTATGAATGGGCTGAAGGTAATTCAGCTAAGCCGAATCAAGCATCCGGGTACTGCCTTTGTGATAGTGTCAGGATATGATGATTTTTCCTATTGCAGGGAGGCACTCCGTCTGCAGATTACTGATTATATTCTAAAGCCTGTGAATTATGAGGAGTTTGGAAGTTGTATTGATAATCTGAAGATTTCTCTGTATGAAAGACGCGTATCATCTGTGCAGAAGACGGAGGAGCAGGAAGAGCGAACCATTACCGGTATCACCAGATATCTGCAGGAGCATCTTTCTGAGGAAATCAGTCTTGCTGTTCTGGCAGAGGAGTTTCATTTGAATCCACAGTATATCAGCCAGTTGTTTAAGAATGAAATCGGTGTGGGCTTTTTGGCTTATCTGACCAATATCCGGATGGAAAAGGCGAAGAAACTGCTGCTTTCCACTCCACTTTCCGTAGCGGAAGTAGCGGAACAGTCCGGTTATGGGGATTACCGGGTATTTACGAAGGTATTTAAAAAATCAGAGGGCATTACACCGTCCCAGTATCGGCGGGATTTTCTGGTTTAAGTTTTGTGTTGACTCCAATCAAAGGCTAAGAAAGAGCCGGGCAATCACTTTAAACAAAACCAGGAACCATGTGTGTCAATTCGACCGGCTTTTTTCAGTTTACTGATTTCTGCTGACATAGCACTGCGCTCCACACCTAAATAGTCGGCGAGCGATTGTCTGTCGTGAGGGATCACAAACTCTGTACTCTCCTGTTGTTTTGCCTGATCCAAAAGATAAGCCATTAATTTATCTTTCGTTGTCTTTTGTGACATATATCGGATCTTCTGAGTAAGAGCCAAATTTTTCTGTGCTATTTCTTGTAGTAAATTCTTTATCAAAGTGCTGTGGAAATGACAGGAATTAGAGCACAACGTGAATACACGCCGGCAATCCAAAAGAAGCACATTACTGTCTGTGAGTGCAATAACGCTCACGGGCATGGTTTCCAGACCGGCACAAGAAAATACTTCTGCAAACAATGCACCGGGCTGAAGAATAGCCATTACGCTTCGATTGCCATAATAATCCTCCCGAATCACCTGGACAACACCTGAGAGAACAATGCCAACAAACTGAACAGAATCTCCCTCAAGGAATACAGGGGTTCCTTTTTGAACGTTTATGGCTCGTCCATCCAGACATGCTATCATGGAGTTTATATCAGATCGTTCGATATCATTGAATAGAGGACATTGGGATAATATCTCAAAATCATTCTTCATAAATCAACTTCTCCTTGATGTTGGAATTCCAACAGACATTCTTCTGTCAGTATATTAATATGTACTCGTAACGTCAAGTATATCAAAAGTCAGGAGGAAGAAAAATGATTCGTAAGATTATAGAAATAAATGAAGAGAACTGTAATGGCTGTGGTGCTTGTGCTACTGCTTGCCACGAGGGAGCAATTGGTATGGTAAATGGTAAAGCAAAGCTGCTTAGAGACGACTATTGCGATGGTCTGGGAGATTGTCTGCCTGCCTGTCCGACTGGAGCAATCTCGTTTGTTGAGAGAGAGGCAGCCCCTTATGACGAAGCAGCGGTTCTAATGGCAAAAGGAAAAAAGGAACCGTCATTATCTTGTGTGTGCCCCGGTTCTGCTGCAAAAACGATAAAACGTCAGGAAAACGCTCCTGCAGTAGCTGTGCCACAAGAATCCCAGCTGCGACAGTGGCCGGTACAGATAAAACTGGTGCCAGTGAACGCCCAATGGTTTGATGGAGCAAAGCTATTGGTAGCTGCTGATTGTACTGCTTATGCCTACGCCAATTTTCATCAGGACTTTATCAAAGGACATATTACTCTGGTGGGATGCCCCAAATTGGATGAAGTGGATTATTCCGTTAAGCTTGCAGAAATTATTCGAAACAATGATATCCGAAGTGTCAAAGTTGTGCGGATGGAGGTACCCTGCTGCAGAGGAATAGAAGCTGCAGTAAAAACTGCCTTACAGAATAGTGGGAAATTTATTCCATGGAATGTAGTGACAATTACAACAGATGGAAGGGAAGCCCTTCCTTATCGTAGTATCTGAGTGTTGAAACAGGTAAACATAGAATGAAATGAGTTTATGTAAAGGAAAGGAGCACATTATGTTAGGAAATTTTGAGTATTGTAACCCTACAAAACTATATTTTGGAGATGAGTCACTGAAGTATTTAAATGCAGAGCTGTCCAAGTATGGCTCAAATGTCGTATTAGTTTATGGCGGTGGTTCTATCAAAAAAAATGGAATCTATGATGAGGTGGTAGAGATTCTCAGGGCAAATGGAAAAAATATATCAGAAATCCCGGGTGTAATGCCTAATCCTACACTGGAAAAGCTTTATGAGGGTATTGAGATTGCAAGAGAGGCAAGGGCAGATCTGATTTTAGCCGTAGGTGGTGGTTCTGTATGTGATTATTCCAAGGCTGTTTCTGTTTCTGTAAACTGCGATGAAGATCCCTGGGAGAAGTATTATATTAGGTTTGAGGAGCCGACCTGTGAGATCATTCCGGTAGGCTGTGTTCTCACAATGGTGGGTACGGGATCAGAGATGAATGCCGGTGCAGTTATCACGAACCATGATGAAAAGCTTAAGATAGGTCATGTATTTGCAGATGAGAGTATTATGCCTAAGTTCTCAATTCTCAATCCAAAGTACACCCTGACTTTGCCACATTATCAGATGGTTTCAGGCATATACGATATCTTTAACCACATTTGTGAGCAGTATTTCTCAGGAGAAGATGATAATACAAACGATTATATCAGTGAGGGACTCATGAAGTCGGTGATTCATTCAAGTCGTATTGCAAATGCAAATCCACAGGATTATGAGGCGAGAAGTAATATTATGTGGTCAGCAACATGGGCCCTTAATACATTGGTTGCGAAGGCAAAGTCAACGGATTGGATGGTGCATATGCTTGGTCAGTCTGTGGGAGCCTGCACAGATGCGACTCATGGTATGACACTGGCGGCTGTCTCGCTTCCGTATTATAAGCACATTATGTCTTACGGACTTCCGAAGTTTGTACGTTTTGCAAAGAATGTGTGGGATGTTGATGCTGTTGGAAAGACAGAGGAACAAATTGCTACTGAAGGTCTTGCTGCGATGGAAAAATGGATGAAAGAACTTGGCCTGGTAATGAATATTTCAGAACTGGGTGCAACGGAAGAGATGCTTCCAGATCTTGTAAAAGGAACAATCATCCTTCCGGGTGGATATAAGCTGCTTGAGGCTGATGAGATTGAACAAATCTTTCGGGAAAGTTTCTAAAAGAATAGTAGAGGAAACAGATGAAAATCGCATGATTTTTTGTTGAGAGAGTTGAGGATAAATTATTTCAGAAAACTGTTGACAAATGAAAAAGATGTGTTATGATATAAAACATATTAAACAGATAGGCATTATAAGAAATAGGAAATGGAGGAAATGAATATGGCAAATATCAAAGATACATCTAATTGGGGTTTTGAAACAAAACAGCTACACATTGGGCAGGAAAGCCCGGATCCGGCAAGCGATGCAAGGGCAGTTCCGATTTATCAGACGACATCCTATGTATTTAAGAACTCAGCTCATGCAGCGGCCCGTTTTGGACTGGCGGATGCTGGCAATATTTACGGCAGACTTACAAATTCAACACAGGACGTTTTCGAAAAGAGAATTGCTGCTTTAGAGGGTGGTGTCGCAGCGTTGGCGGTTGCTTCCGGTGCTGCTGCTATTACCTATACGATTGAAAATCTGGCAGAGGGTGGTGGACATATCGTTGCGCAGAAGACCATCTATGGTGGTACATATAATCTCCTTGCCCACACACTTACCAAATATGGAATCACAACAACCTTTGTTGACATTCACAATCTTGAAGAAGTGAAGGCGGCTATTCGGCCGGAGACCAAAGCAATCTTTATTGAAGCGCTTGGTAATCCAAACAGTGATATTCCGAATGTTGAGGCGCTCTCCGAAATTGCCCATGCAGAAAATATTCCGTTGGTTATTGATTCAACCTTTGCAACCCCTTATCTGTTCCGCCCGATTGAACATGGTGCAGACATTGTTGTACATTCAGCAACAAAGTTCATTGGCGGTCATGGAACGACGTTGGGCGGTGTCATCGTGGACAGCGGTAAATTTGACTGGGAAGCAAGCGGTAAGTTTGCATCATTGGTTGATCCAAATCCGAGCTATCATGGTGTATCATTTACACAGGTAGTAGGTGCTGCTGCATTCGTAACAAAGATTCGTGCGATTCTACTTCGTGATACAGGTGCGACGATTTCGCCATTCAATGCCTTTCTGCTTCTGCAGGGGCTGGAGACCTTGTCTCTGCGCGTAGAGCGTCATGCTGAAAATACAAAGAAGGTTCTTGAATTTTTAACCAGTCATCCTCAGGTTGAAAAGGTAAATCACCCGGCTCTTGCCGACCATCCCGATCATGAGCTTTATGAAACATACTATCCGAATGGTGGTGGTTCCATTTTCACCTTTGAGATTAAGGGTGGTGCAAAAGAAGCACAGGACTTTATTGATCGCTTACAGATTTTCTCGCTTCTTGCCAATGTTGCAGATGTGAAATCTCTGGTGATTCATCCGGCAAGTACAACACACTCTCAATTATCAGAAGAAGAATTGCTGGATCAGGGTATTAAGCCGAACACAATCAGACTTTCGATTGGTACAGAAAGTGCAAAGGATATCATAGCTGACTTGGAACAGGCATTTCATGTTTAATCTGTTCTAATGCATAGATGAGAACGATGGGATTATTGAATAAAGAAAAGGAGAGCTCATTATGAAGATTTATGAGAAAATTACAGATTTGATTGGTGGTACACCGCTTTTGGAACTCAGTAACTATGAGAAAAATAAGGAACTTTCTGCTACGATTCTGGCAAAACTCGAATATTTCAACCCGGCGGGAAGTGCAAAGGATAGAATTGCGAAAGCCATGATTGATGATGCGGAAGCAAAAGGAGCTTTAAAGCCGGGTTCCGTTATTATCGAGCCTACCAGCGGTAACACCGGTATTGGTCTGGCAGCTGTTGCGGCTTCGAGAGGCTATAAGGTAGTTCTTACGATGCCGGAAACCATGAGTGCTGAACGCAGGAATCTTCTGAAAGCTTACGGTGCAGAACTTGTTCTTACCGAAGGTGCAAAGGGTATGAAGGGTGCAATTGCAAAAGCTCAGGAATTAGCAGAGCGAACGCCGGACAGCTTTATCCCAAGCCAGTTTACAAATGCGGCTAACCCGGCTGCACACAGAGCCTCAACAGGTCCTGAAATCTGGGAGGATACAGATGGTAAGGTGGATATTTTTGTTGCCGGTGTAGGTACGGGTGGAACTATATCCGGTGTTGGTGAATATCTGAAATCCCAGAATCCGGATGTGAAGGTAGTGGCTGTTGAGCCTGCAGGTTCTCCGGTGCTTTCCAAAGGTACGGCGGGATCGCATAAGATCCAGGGAATCGGTGCGGGCTTTGTGCCGGACACTCTTAATACGGATATCTATGATGAGATTATTGCAGTAGAAAACGAAGATGCCTTTGAAACAGGCAGACAGCTTGCACGAGGGGAAGGATTACTTGTAGGTATTTCTTCTGGTGCCGCTGTATTTGCTGCAACAGAGCTTGCAAAACGTCCTGAAAATAAGGGGAAAGTGATCGTTGCACTTCTTCCTGATACAGGTGATCGATACTTATCAACACCGATGTTTTCGGAATAGCATATATAATAATCATGCGCTTTCTTCGCACGATTATTATATTATATAATCATTGGAATAGAGTTCTCTCTGTTGGTCTAATACGTCTTGTAGTGTAATGCTGTCAACGTAATCATTAATCACCTTGTACAATCCCTGCCAGATAGGGAGGGTAGCACACTCGCCGCTGCGTTCACATTGATTAGGATTCTGGTCTAAGCAGGCAACCGGAGCGAGACTTCCTTCGGTAAGACGTAGAATCATCCCGATTGTATACCTCTCAGGTGCATGGGCCAGTTTATATCCACCCTGAAAGCCCCGGTTCGTTTGCAGAATATTGGACTGGTTTAAAACGGGAACGATCTGCTCTAAATATTTCTTGGATATCCCCTGGCGTTTGGCGATGTCTTTTAAAGCGATAAAGCCATCATTGCTGTGTTCCGCAAGGTCCAACAGCATACGCAGGGCATATCTTCCTTTCGTAGATATTTTCATAAAAAGATACCTCCTATGATTGTCATATCTAATCTTTTTCCATAATACTATAATAACATATGTTTAGTAGGTTTTCAAGGGAAGAGCTACATACACATAGACTGGCTCAGATGCTCGTTTTTGTGCATGAAAGCTAAATGTGAAAAAACTGTGAATTATTAGCACTCACTATTGACGAGTGCTAATAATAGTGTTATAACACAAGTAGAACAAGAAAAGGAGTGATGGTTATGTTAAGACCGAGTATTTTTGGAGAAAATTTATTTGATGACTTTTTTGGATTTGATTATCCGGCATTCGGATATCGCAAGGTAAACTCAGGTGATATCATGAAGACAGATGTAAAAGAAAATGAGACCGGATACGAATTGGATATCAGTCTTCCTGGCTACAAGAAGGAAAATATCCAGGCAGAGCTGAAAGATGGATATCTGACGATTCATGCGAAGACTTCTCACGACAGTGAAGAAAAGGATGAAAAGAACGGAAGATATATCCGGAGAGAACGCTATTATGGTTCCTGCAGCAGAAGCTTTTATGTTGGCGAGGATGTGAAGCAGGAAGACATTGCTGCCAGATTTGAAGATGGTGTTTTGAAATTTGGTATTCCAAAGCCGGAAGTAAGAAAGCCGGAAGTAGAGGAGAGACAATTGATTTCTATTGAAGGATAGATGTTAATGCCACTTAAAATTGTGGTCTGTATCTACAGAGATATTGCAGAAAGACTAAATTGGTCATTTTACAATGTCTCTTTTTTCATTTCATAAGAAATCTACCAAAATTTAAAAAATAAACTATTCTCCAATAAAGCGGGATACTTTATAATAATATAAGAGATTGTGTGTGTTGAAGAATTGGGAGGGTTTTATGATAAAGAAAGGTTACAGAATAATTTTGTTGGGAATCTGTATTCTGGCAGTGGTAGTAATGACAGGAGTGCTTCAGAAAAAGACGAAGGAGGCTCCTAAGGAAGAGGACCCTCTGATTACGATAGGATTTTCACAGGTGGGTGCGGAGTCCGACTGGAGAACAGCGAATTCTATTTCCATGAAAGAAACATTTACGCAGAAAAAGGGATATGACCTGATTTTTGAAGATGCGAGACAACAGCAGGAGAATCAGATTATGGCCATCCGAGGATTTATTCAACAGGATGTTGATTTTATTATTTTTTCTCCGGTGGTTGAGTCAGGATGGGACACAGTGTTAGAAGAGGCAAAGAGAGCAGAGATTCCGGTCATTATTATTGATCGTATGGTGGATGTGAAGGATGATGAGCTGTATACGGCATGGGTCGGCTCTGATTTTTATCTCCAGGGGAAAAAGGCATGTGCGGTTTTAAAGCGATATATTGAAGCAAACGCTATGGAGGATGTTAAGATTGTCAATATTCAGGGAACGCTGGGGGCTACTTCGCAGATCGGAAGGACAAAGGCTTTAGAAGATGCTGCCCAAGAATATGGATGGCAGATTCTTGATCAGCAGCCGGGAGATTATAATTCTGCAAAAGCGCAGGAGGTTATGACGACTATGCTGAATCAGTATGATGATATCGACTTTGTATATTGCGACAACGATAATGAAGCATTTGGTGCGATAAAAGCTATCAAAGAAGCAGGTAAAACAGTCGGGCCGGATGGGGATATTCAGATTATTTCATTTGATGCGACCAGAGCCGGACTGCGATATACGTTGGACGGGCAGATTATGGTTAATGTTGAATGTAATCCGCTGCAGGGGCCTGAGGTGGAGAAGATGATATATCAGCTGAAAGAGGGAATGATTCCGGAAAAACAGAAATATGTATCGGAACGAATCTTTGTATATGGGAATGAACTGTCACAGATTGAGATTGGTGAGCAGTTGTATGAAGTAGATGAGGTAACGGAAGAGTTGATCAGCTCCAGAGTGTATTGATGGAGATGAAGGGAGAAACGAGATGGAGCAGGATAAGATAAAGGTGTTTCTGGTTGAAGATGAGATGCTGATTCGGAACGGGATCAAGAAGAGTATTGATTGGGAAGAGGAGGGCTATTGCTTTGCGGGAGAAGCCAGTGATGGGGAATTGGCTTATCCTATGATATTGAAGGTGCGACCGGATATCCTGATTACTGATATAAAGATGCCTTTTATGGATGGTTTGGAATTAAGCAGATTAGTAAAAAAAGAGATTCCTGATGTGAAGATATTGATTTTGAGTGGATATGATGATTTTGAGTATGCAAAAGAAGCAATTCAGATAGGCGTTACTGAGTATATGCTAAAACCGGTATCCTCCGGTAAGCTGCTGGAAGCATTAGAAAAAGTATCGAAGTCTATTTTAAGAGAAAGAGAAGAGAAGGAATTTCTGAGACGTTATTCGGAGGAGATGAAAGAACATACCGAGCATGAAAAAATGAAATTCTTTACACAGCTGATTCAGGGAGAACTGCCTATGGCACAGGTACTTGAGCAGGGAGAGAGATACGGAATGAATATAAGTGCCCAATGCTATCAGATTATGCTCTTTAAAGTTATGGCACTTTCCGAGCATGACAAACATCCGGAACATGTAGTGGAAGCCTGTGACGCAATTGATGAAATTGTGGCTGTGATCCCTTATGTGTATGAGTTCCAAAGAGGTGTGGATGGATGGGCATTTTTACTTACCGGAGAAGATGAAACTCAGATGGCAGAGCAAAACAGGCAGTTCGCACAAACGCTCCATGAAACTATGAAGAAATGGAAAAGTGTAGAATATTTTGGAGGTGTCGGGAGCTGTGTATCAAGAGTACGCAATCTAAGTCTGTCTTTCCGTGAAGCGGACAAAGCTTTTGCGGCACGTTTTACGCATACACCGAATCAGATTGTGTCGGTTTCCGAAGTGCAAAGAGCACAGAATCAGGAAGAATTCGAAGTAAAAGGTTTTGTAGAAATCGGAAAATCAAGAGAATTAATCGAAAAGTTTCTCAATGGGGGAACGTTAGAGGAAGTGGATAGCTTTGCTGATGCTTTTATGGAACAACTGGAGGGGAGTCATTTGCAATCTACCCTGATGAGACAGTATATCATTATGGATATTCACATTGTGATTATGGCCTTTTGTGAGAGACTGGCGGGGAATGATGAAAGTATGCAGAAAGAAGCAGAGGAACTGAGGACAGTTATGCAGAATGGGCATTCTATGAGTGAGATACGTAAATATCTGGTATATCTCCTGAATTATGCGATAGAAATGAGAGACACCATCAGTGGAAGAAGATATTCGGATATCATGACAGCGGCCAAGGAGTTAATTGCAAAGGAATACATGACAGAAGGGATATCACTCAATACAGTTGCCGTTCACGTAGGTATGAGTCCGAGTTACTTCAGTTCTATCTTCAGTAAGGAGATGGGCAGGACTTTCGTTGAATATTTAACGGAAACGCGCATGGAAAAAGCAAAAGAATTGTTGATGTGTTCCTCGCTGAAAACCTCGGAAATCGGATATCAGATAGGCTATAAAGATCCTCATTATTTTAGTTACATATTCAAGAAAACGCAGGGGTGTTCGCCTAAAGAGTATCGTTCGCGTAGAAAGGAATAGGATAGCATGAAAAAACCAAAGAATCAGTCGCTTAACCAAAGATTAATCATGATTGCACTCTCTGCTTTTGTACCGATGTGTTTTGTATTGATCTATGCGTTGGCTTCTCTTTCCGATGCGACGCGGGTATATTCGGAAATTACGCAAAGTGTTACTTGCGCAAACCAGGCGATGGATTTCAAAGAGCGTATGGATTACAGCATGTATCTGGCAGTGATTAAACAGAATGATTTTGAATCATTAGGAGATGGTGTGACCACGGTAAATGGTATTGTAACTGTTAATCCGTACACATACATTCATGAGATAAAAAGGATGTGTGTGGAGTTGTCAAATATGGCGACGGTTGATATCAATCGTAACCAGATGACCCGTCTGCAAAACAGCCTGGATTCACTGGAACAGAACGTTCAGATTCTGGAAGGGATGATTAATGGTGAGGGTACTTATGAAGACAATATGGCGTATCTGGATGAAAACATATATATGCTGACAACTATGGTTCAGGACGGGTTTATGGAATATATTCGTGAGGAGACCATACATCTCTATGATGTTCGATTGGAGCAGGAACGGCATAATACACAAGTCTATGTTATTTGTATCATCATATCTGTTATTGCGGTGGCAATAGCACTGATTTTTACAATAAAGGCACTTCGGAGTGTCCGGAATCCGATTCGTAAGCTGTGTGATTTAACACAAAAGGTTGCAGAAGGTGACTTCACAGTAAAATCCAAGATCGGCAATACGGATGAGATTGCAATGCTCACACATAGTTTTAATGAGATGACCCGGGAGATTGGTTCCTTAATTGATGATATTAAGGAAAAACAAACGAATCTGCATATGATGGAGACGAAGCTTCTGCAGGCACAGATTAATCCTCATTTTCTATACAATACACTGGATACGATTGTCTGGCTGGCAGAAGATAACCGTAACGAAGAAGTTGTGTCGATGGTTACATTTTTATCCGACTTTTTCAGGGCTTCCTTAAGTGGTGGAAGAGATTTTATTACGGTAAGAGAAGAAGAGGTTCATGTAAAGAGCTATCTGAATATCCAGAAATTCCGTTATCAGGATATTATGGATTTTGAAATTGAGATAGCGGAGGATATGATGGAATATGTGATTCCAAAACTCTTACTTCAGCCCTTGGTGGAAAATGCCCTGTATCATGGTGTTAAGAACAAACGTGGCAAAAGTCTGATCAGAGTTACCGGAGAACAAAGAGATGGAAAGCTGATTTTTAAAGTCCTTGATAATGGCAAGGGCATGGATTCCGAGACGATCAGCAAGGTTCGGATGAATATGCAAAAACCGGTTAATGAACGTGAGAGCGGAAGCTTCGGCCTGGCGAATATTAACCTGCGTATTCAACACTATTATGGAAAAGAGTGCGGATTATATATCGACAGTGAAGAGAATCGGGGAACTGAGGTAACAGTCATACTGGAAGCAAAAAATATTCAACCGTTTGCATAAAAAAATGAAATTTTGTATTTTGTTCAAAAGAAATCCAAAAAATCTAAAATAATATTCTGTTTCCGATTTTGGATGAATCCGATAAAATAAGCTTACGATGATTGAAGGAAAACAATCAAACAAAAATCCAAAAGGAGGATGAAAGAAATGAAAAGAAGAATTTTTGGTACGTTGTTAGCAGCAACAATGGCACTCACCATGTTAGGTGGCTGTGGATCGAAAGAGGTTGCTACTGCACCGGAAACCGGTGGTGACTCCGGATTAATCAAGGTTGGTATCATCAATAACGATCCAAACGAATCCGGCTACCGCACAGCAAATGACAAAGATTTAAAAGCAATGTTTACAGAAGAGAATGGTTATGATGCTTCCTTTGCTTATAGCTTGAAGAATGATGAGCAAATTACGGCAGCACAGAAATTCATTCAGGATGGAGTAGATTACCTGCTTCTTTCAGCGGCTGATACAGCTGGTTGGGATTCTGTTCTTCAGGATGCTCAAAATGAAGGCATCAGAGTTATCTTATTTGACCGTACGATTGATGCAGATGAAAGTCTCTATGAAGCTTCCATTGTATCTGATATGGCAAAAGAAGGTGAAACAGCGGTTGAATGGTTAGCCGGTCAGGAATTGGATGAATACAATGTTATTCACATTCAGGGTGTGATGGGTTCTGCAGCTCAGCAGGGACGTACCGGTGCCCTCGATGAAAAGGTGGCAGGCAATGATAACTGGAATCTGGTTACACAGCAGACAGCAGAATGGAACGCTGAGAAAGCACAGCAGATCGTACAGTCTGTGATTGATTCCGGTCAGTCCTTTAATGTTATTTATGCAGAAAACGACGATATGGCAAAAGGCGCCGTAGCAGCACTGGATAAAGCAAATATTTCTCACGGTGTTGGTAAAGATGTCATTGTCATGGGATTTGACTGCAATAAGTGGGCATTAGAAGAATTATTAAACCAGAACTGGAATTATGACGGACAATGTAATCCATTCCAGGCTTCTTACATCGATGAAATCATTCAGACGATTGAAGGCGGTGGAACAATTACAGAAAAAACAATCATCATGGATGAAAAGGGCTTTGATGCTACTACGATTACACAGGAAGATGTTGACAATTATGGTATCTAATATTCTGAGTAGTATTTGAGATAATGAGAAAGCGCGGTGCGGCACAAAGATACCTGCTCCGCGCTTCTTTTATAGAATGGAAGGAGGAAACAGACTCGTGAAACAAGGCAGTGTGTTGGAAATGAGAAATATTCACAAAAGCTTTCCCGGTGTACGTGCCTTACAGGCGGTAGATTTCACCTTGTGTGAAGGCGAGATTCATGCTTTGATGGGAGAAAACGGTGCGGGAAAATCAACCCTGATCAAAGTGTTGACAGGAGTTTACAGTAAGGATGAAGGTCAGATTTACATAAAAGGAAATGAGGAGGAAGTTGTGATTCGTTCTCCTCAGGATGCCCAAAAGATGGGAATCAGTACGGTGTATCAGGAGATAACACTGTGTCCTAATCTGACAGTTGCAGAAAACATGTATATAGGAAGAACGGAAGGAATCGGCCAGAACTGGAAGAAAATGAATCAGGATGCAGATAGAATCCTGAAATCCCTGGATATTCCGGCAAAGGCAACACAACAGCTTTCGAGCTGTTCCATTGCTGTTCAACAGATGGTTGCGATTGCGCGTGCAGTTGATATGGACTGTAAAGTACTGATTCTGGATGAGCCTACCTCTTCGCTGGATGAACAGGAAGTAGAAAAGCTGTTTGGACTCATGCGTGACTTAAAAGCAAGAGGAGTAGGAATTATCTTTGTTACACATTTTTTGGATCAGGTATATGAGGTTTGCGACAAAATTACGGTACTGCGCGATGGAAAACTGGTTGGGGAGTATGAGATTAAAGATCTTCCGCGTGTTCAACTGGTATCAAAGATGCTTGGTAAGGAGTTCGATGACTTATCAGATATCAAAGGAGAGGAGTCGGTGTATAATCAGGCAGATGTATCAGAGCTTGTCTTTGAAGCAGAGGGACTGGTTAGTAATGCAGGAATCAAACCATTTGATTTTCATATCAAAAAGGGCGAAGTGAACGGATTTACCGGTCTGCTGGGCTCAGGGCGAAGTGAATGTGTTCGTGCAATTTTCGGAGCAGATAAAGTAACCGGTGGAACGGTGAAAATGAACGGGAAGAAAGTTAAGATTGTAAAACCATTAGATGCGATGCGGAATGGTATTGCGTATTTGCCGGAGGACCGTAAGAATGACGGTATTATAGGAGACTTATCAGTTCGGGACAATATCATCCTTGCTCTACAGGTATTGAAAGGCTTCTGTAAACCATTCTCTAAAGCAGAGGCGAATCGGTTTGCCGATGAATACATTAAACTCTTATCGATTAAGACGGCTTCGGCTGACACGCCAATCAAGTCACTATCCGGTGGAAATCAGCAGAAGGTGATTCTGGCTCGCTGGCTTCTGACTAATCCGGATTATCTGATTCTGGATGAACCGACAAGAGGAATTGACGTAGGAACAAAGGTTGATATACAGAAGCTTGTATTGAAATTGGCATCTGAAGGAAAGAGCGTAACGTTTATTTCTTCGGAAACAGACGAGATGCTGCGTACCTGCTCAAGACTGGTTGTTATGCGCGACCGAAAAGTAGTAGGAGAACTTTCCGGTGAAAAACTGACACAGAATGAGATTCTGGCCACCATTGCAGGAGGTGAAAGTGATGCAGAGTAATAATAAAAAAATCATGGGATTATTTAAAAATCAGATTTTCATACCGATTGCAGCTTTGCTGGTTCTTGCCTTATTTAACCTTATTGTAGATCCTTCCTTCTTTAAAATTACATTGGGTTATAACAGTGTAGGAGATCCGGTTTTATCCGGATATCTTATGACGATACTGGACTATGGTTCAGAGCTTGCAATTCTTGCAATCGGTATGACATTAGTAACCGCTGCAACCGGTGGTCAGGATATCAGTGTGGGCGCCGGAATTGCCATTGCCGGTAGTGTTGTGCTTCGTGTACTGTGTGGGACGAACTCCAGACCGGAGACATTACAGGCACCAATCATCGTAGCTTTTCTGGTAGCGTGTGTGGTATCTATGCTGTTTAGTGCCTTTAATGGTGTGCTGGTCGCATATTTTAAAATCCAGCCGATGGTAGCAACGTTGATTCTGTATACGGCAGGACGATCTATCGCTGCATGGATTAACAATAATGAACTTCCGATCGTAAGCGATGCAGGTTTTAGTTATATCGGAGGATTTATACCGGGGGTACCGATACCGACACCATTTTTTATCGCAATTGCCTGTATCATACTCATGGCACTGGTTTTGCGGTTCACAAACCTGAGATTGTATACCCAGGCTGTTGGTATTAATGAGAATTCTTCGAAACTGAACGGTTTAAATCCACAGTTTATCAAAATATTAAGCTTTGTGATTCTCGGTATCTGCGTTGCAGTTTCCGGTCTGATTAAAGTAAGCCGTTTATCTTCGATTAATTATTCCGTTATTGCAAAGGATATCGAGATGGACGCGATTCTCGCGGTAGCTCTGGGTGGAAACGCATTAAGCGGTGGTAAGTTCAACCTGGCATCCTCTATATTGGGAGCATATGTGATTCAGTTTCTTACTACCACCCTGTATAAATTCAATGTTCAGTCCGATGCGTTGCCTGCATACAAAGCAATTGTGGTTATTTTGCTGGTAGTGCTCAGTGCGCCTACGGTCAGAGAATGGTTTTCAAAAGTAGGAAAAAGTATGAAAAAAACGGTAAAGGAGGGCGAATAAGGTGATAAAAAATAGATTAAAAAATATTACGGATACAAATCTATTATTGACAATTACTATTGTGATTTTCGTGATTATGTATCTGGGAGCAATCTTATTCCAGGGTGCCGGTTTTTTAAAAGCACAGACCTTCTTAAATATTTTAAATGCGAATGCTTCCCTGATTATCCTTGCTAGTGGTATGAGCATTGTTATGATTACCGGCGGTATCGACATTTCTGTGGGAGGCGTGACTGCATTAGTCAGCATGTCCTGTGCCGTTTATCTGGATCATCATAATGGCAGTGTACTGGGGGCAATAGGAATTGCAGTAGGAATCGGTCTTTTGTTCGGCCTGGTGCAGGGATTCTTAGTAGCTTATCTGGATATTCAGCCATTTATTGTTACGTTGGCCGGAATGTTTTTTGCACGTGGAATGACGACGATTGTAAATACAACTCCATTTAACGTGGCAAATGAAGAGTTCGTAGCATTGAAAAATACACGTATCGTAATACCGGGTATGGGCTCCGTAAATAAAATCGGCAATTATGTAGATGCGTATATTGAAATCGGTGTTGCTGTAGCTTTGATTCTGGTTGTTATTCTGTTTTGTGTGCTCCGCTGGACGAAGCTTGGTCGGGCATTCTATGCGGTAGGTGGAAATAAACAAAGTGCTTTGATGCTTGGTATCAATGTGAAGAGAACAAAATTCTTATCACATCTCATCTGTGGTCTGCTGGCAGGCATTGGCGGTTTTGTCTATTTTATGCATGTTGGTTCCGGTTCCGCTTCTCATGCGAGCGGTATGGAGATGAATGCCATTGCTTCTTCCATCATTGGTGGAACGATGCTGACAGGTGGTGTTGGTAATATCATTGGAACCTTGTTTGGAGTATTATCTCTAAGCACGATTCAAAATATTGTTTCATCAGCCGGTCTGGATCAGGCATGGTGGACAGGAATTACGATCGCAGCGATG
Source organism: Lachnospiraceae bacterium (assembly GCA_051878935.1). GTDB lineage: Bacteria > Bacillota > Clostridia > Lachnospirales > Lachnospiraceae > CANQDT01. The sequence continues at coordinate 24,381 of JBJELB010000061.1, forward strand.
CTTTGCCTATTCCTGGTCATTCAGAGTGTGGTAATTGCGAGAAAGAAGAATCTGTAACTGAAGGTAGGAAATGATTCATTCCCGAACTGTCCCTGTAGGCGGTTCGGGAATTTTGTTGTTGTCGGACGGATAGATTTTCAGAGGATTCATATTAAAAAAGATTGCAAGAAGTTTTTATTAATGTTTATAATGGGTGTAACTATATAAAAATGGAGAATGCAGATAAAAATGAAAGAACATATCATTAAGACGGTGGAAGCAGGTTCCATTGCAGAAGAACTGGAAATACAGCCGGGCGATATTTTATTGTCGATCAATGAAGAAGAGATTGGGGATGTCTTCGATTATCGTTTTTTAATCAAAGATGAATATTTAGAGGTTGTGATAAGAAAAGCGGATGGAGAGGAATGGCTTTTGGAAATCGAGAAGGATTACGATGATGATTTGGGAATTGAATTCGAAAATGCCTTGATGAGTGAATACCGTTCCTGCAGCAACAAATGTATGTTTTGTTTTATTGACCAGATGCCGCCGGGGATGCGGGAGACTTTATATTTTAAGGATGATGATTCCAGGTTGTCCTTTCTTCAGGGGAATTATATTACCCTTACAAATATGAAGGAGCAGGACATTGATCGGATTATCCGTATGAATCTGTCACCGATTAATATCTCGGTGCACACAACGAATCCGGAGCTGCGCTGTAAAATGCTGAATAACCGGTTCGCAGGTGAGAAGCTTCGCTTTATCGAGAAATTGTATGATGCCCATATTGAGATGAATGGTCAGATTGTATGCTGTAAGGGTGTGAATGACGGAGAAGAATTGAAACGAAGCATAGAGGATTTATCCCGTTATTTGCCATTTATGCGAAGTGTATCGGTCGTACCTGCCGGCATAACGAAATACAGAGAAGGTCTGTATCCGCTCGAATTGTTTACAAAAGAGGAAGCCGAGACAGTCATTGATCTGGTGGAAAGTTATCAACAGAAGTTTTATGAAGAATATGGATTGCATTTCATTCATGCCAGCGACGAGTGGTATATCCAGACAGGACGTGATTTTCCGGAAGAAGAACGTTATGATGGTTACATTCAGTTGGAAAACGGCGTCGGAATGATGCGGATGTTTATCAATGAATTCAATGAGAGCCTGGATTCCCTGGTTCACAGCGAAGCTTATCCGAATCTTCGGGATTCTCTGAAACGAACGATAACGGTTGCCACCGGTCTGTTAACGTATTCGACGATGCAGTCCTTTGCCCAACAGATAGAGCAGGCTTTTCCGGGAATCAGAGTTTCTGTTATTGCTATTCGTAATGATTTCTTCGGGGAAACCATCACGGTATCCGGCTTAATTACCGGACAAGATCTGGCAGCGCAGATAAAGGAGCGCCAGGATGCAGGTGAGGATCTTGGTGATACGCTCAATATTCCATCGAATATGCTGCGCACCGGCGAACAGGTATTTTTAGATGACATGACGGTTGAGGATGTGGAGCGAGAACTGAAGATGCGGGTTGTTCCGGTGGAAGCACCGGGACGTGATTTTTTGGAAGCGATACTGAATCCTGAATATCATATGGACAGGGAAAATGAGAATTTTGTGTATGTGAAGGCATATGATAGGTAGGGTGCAAACAAAACCGTTACAATATTTGTACTTCATATGCAAACTGGCCTCATAGTGTTTATGAGTGGTTTGGTAAGACCTGACTCTGTTCGCATCATCTCTCGTTTTAAACATATTGTCTTCAAAGTGCCTCTAAAGTTGACATGAGAAAATTCCTTTGGACGTATTATATGTATTCAAATAATGAAATATCTTTTAGAATAGTTGACTGATGTACAATAAAGAGATATAATATTTGTTATCAGATGGAGATGCGAAATTAGTTTATATAAAGGGAGGAAAATGTATGAAATTTTGCTAGTATTGTGGTACACAATTAGAAGATGATGCGATTTGTGAATGTATTGATGAACAGAATGCGAGAAATTCAGTGGTTGAAGGGGAAGATGATATAAAAACAAAAACTATATTTGATGATAGAGTAATTAAATCATTGCTATCATTTTTGAAGGACTCATACAAGGAGCCGAAAGAAACCTTGCGTAAAGTTGCTAGCAATAATAATTTTATAATATCTGGATTTTCATCTGGACTATTATTAATTGGCATTTTACTCTTTCATTTTGTTTTTCTTTTAAGATTTCAGGCAATGGCTAGTGATTTTTTAGGTAAATTGGATATTTGGTTTGGAATAACGGATGAATTGTTTAGTTTGCCTAAAGCCCTTGTAACTTCCATTCTGATGTGGGGACTTATAAATGGGGGAGTTATTGCTTCAATGTATGTTTTATTGCGCATTAACAAGATTGAAACTGAGATGAAAACTTTATGGTTGGAGAGTTCCGTTTATACCGTGATTACGGCGATGCTATTATTCGGTTCTACGCTATTCACGTTTCTTCATCCTTTGTTGGGGCTAGCTCTTGCGATAGTTGCCTTTCTCTATTTATTAATAGGATGCTTATTTACAAACCTTGAAAAATTCAGTGACATAAATACACGTAAACTAATCTATACGACTGTTGCAATTATATCTATCTTAGTTTTGGTGCTTATCTTTGCTTTTGTGAAGACGTTTGTGTGGAATATCAATATATTAGCTTAACATCGTAGTAAAAGGAAAGCTCTCTTTCAAAAATAAAAAGAGGGCTTTTTTTGGCTAGTGAATAGAATTGCAAGGAGAAAAACATATGGGAGAACAGGAATTAATTAGTATTGTTACTGATGCGCAATCAGGAAATAGTGAAGCATTTAATCAATTGTACTGTGCTTACAGTAATGTAGTGTATGGGATGGCACTACGATGGACACAAAATCCCGACGTTGCCTGTGATATTACGCAGGAAACGTTTATCGCTATCATTCAGGATATCAAGACCTTGCGTGATCCTAATCAATTTATTCCATGGATGAAAATGGTGACGAGACACCAATGTAGTAGACACTTTAAGAAAAAAGAAATACGACATGAATGTTTATTGGATGAGTCAGAAGATGCTGGAAATGTTTTTGAGACATTGGAAGAAGAAAATGAAGAGTTAATTCCCGATAAGGCAATGGATCAAGAAGATTTTAAACAAACGGTACTGTCTTTCGTACAATCGTTGCCGATAGAACAGAAGAATGCAATCATTATGAAATACTATGATGAATTGTCAGTTAAGGAGATTGCTGAAGTTCAAGGCGTATCAGAAAATACGGTTTTAAGCCGTTTGAACTATGGACGAAAAGCTGTCAAAAAGGTAGTGGAAGAGTATGAACAGAAACATCATGTTAAGCTACATACAATCTCTGTAATTGCGATCTTTAAATGGATATATGATGGAACTTCTGATGTGATGACAGTACAGGCAGCTGAAAGAATGGCAAAGGCAATTAGTAGCGCAACAGGGGTACCAATGGTGTTTTCAATAGGTGGGGTTGGATCGTCTGAAGGAAGCAGACCGGTGATTGTTAAGAAAGGTTTGTTATCCAAAATATCAGGTCTGCCTATTGCAACCAAATGCATTGCCGGGACAGCAATAGTTGCGATTGTTGCGATGGGGGTCACTATGGGGGTACGGCATGACAGATGGAATGATAGACAAAATAAGGATGCCACAGTCTATGTTGATGATCGGGAAGATTTGACGGAGGAAGAGGATGAGAATCTGATACCTGAAGGCTGCACTTATACTGTATATGAGACTGGGGAAACATTAACAGGGGGAATGGAGTTTCCGACTGAACCGAAACCTCGAGATAAATATGAGGATATATTGAATGGATTTGAGTATGGATATAGGTGCTACGGAACAGTAGAACGTGTATTAACCGAAACGGATGGGTATTTAGTCAATAGTTTTGAATACGATCCTTCTTACAAGAAAGTTGATGGATGGGGGGTTATGGTGATTGATAGGGAAAGAGAGTCATATGGTGAGATATTGGAAAAAATATGTAATGAGCCTGTAGTAGACATGATGCTGTGCTTTTATCGTTGTGTAAACATGAAAGAATCACCTGCGATTCCAGATACTATAACCCATATGCGTGAAACATATGGGTGCTGTTGGAAGTTGAAAGAAATGCCGGAACTACCTACTGAGTTGGTTGATATGGATGGAACTTTTTCATCGTGTAGTTCATTAAGGTCTGTGACAAAGATACCCAGTACTGTAAAAAATATGCGAATGGCTTTTGACCAATGTATATCTCTTGAGAAAATTGATAGGATTCCTGCTAGCGTAACGAATCTACAGTTTGCTTTCACAGGTTGCTATGCTCTAAAAGGAAATATAGTAATCGATGCAATGCCACATGAGATAGATGGTTGTTTTAAAGGAACCAAGAAAGCAATTGTTCTCCGAGGTGCATCTAACAAACTGGAAGAATTGGCAGCTACTGGAGAAGGAAATGTGACCTATAGAAAAAATAATTAATTTTTTTATAAAATAAAATATTTTGTAATTTTAATTCCCCTTATAGATAAAGAAACAAAATATATAAACTCTAATGAACACAGGAGGATATGATATGTATTGTGAAAAATGTGGAAATGAACTTAAGGAAAATGCAACAATCTGCGAAAACTGTGGAGCAACATATGGAGCGTCGGTCTCAACGAAGAAAATACCTGCGAAACTGTATGGGCTTGTAGGTGGAGGAATAGCCATTTTGGTTTTTGCAATCATAATTATATCAAAGATTGTAAATACTGTTCATTTATCAGACTATGTGAGTGTAGCAGAAGTTGTTGGATTAAATGGTTATGCAACAGTTGAGTATGAAATTGATGATGAGGCTTTATGCGAAAAGGTTTTTGGCGAAGCTCCTGCGGACACATTTAGTAATTGGAAGGAATTGATAGAATACGAAGAAGTTTGTGAGAAATTATTGGATTGTATAGATGTTGCAGTTGAAAATAATGGTACTTTTTCAAATGGAGATACTGCTGTGATTGAGGTTGTTTTTAATAAAGATGAACTTGATTCAAAACTTAAAAAAACAATCAAAGGTGGCACCTTGAAAGAAAAAATAATGGGTTTGGAAGAAGGAGAGGTAATTGATCCTTGTAGTGAAAAATATATTACCATAAAACTCGAAGGTGTTGATGGCTATGGCAAGGCAACATTTGAAGAAAAATATGTTGATTCGTGGTCTTATCATATGAAATATACGCTAAGTGAAACGGAAGAACTATCAAATGGAGATAAAATAACTCTTACTGCAGAGATGGATGAAGATGCTTATTCTTCCACAGTAAAAGAAACCTCACCAAAAGGATATATTGTTCCACAGAAGACAGTGAAGGAAATTGAAGTAAAAGATTTGTTAGAATTAGCCACTGCAGATGATATTGCGGATGAGATGATTGATGAAGTGAAAAAGAGGGCCGTTGAATATATAAAATCAGATGATTCTAATTCAGAACGCAAAAAAATCAAGGTAGTAGGGGTTTATTATAGAGATAAGTTAGATAAAACAAGAGCATATATTGATTCTTGGTATGGTATTAACTACTATAACGCAATTCATACATTTATAGTGTATAATGAAGATGTGGGTTCTGGGAGTGAAATAGAAAGATGTATGAATCTGGTTTTTGAAAATATTTGCTTAGATGAGAATAACCAAGCTGTGCTTCCGAAAAATCTAGTTGAGTACGGTTGGAGTACAGAACGTTGTACCGGAGAGGAAGCTGCAGAATATTTTTTAGATGAAACGGATGAATTTGTGACAATAAAACTTGATTAATAAGGAGCGTTCTATGAAAAAACAAATATCTTATTTGCTACCGTTTATCATATTATTATGTCACTCATCTGTTCCTGTTGATGCTTCAACGAGCGTTTTTCTTCAGGCTACCTCATTCACCGAAGGATGTGCTACTACAGAAAATGATTGGCAAACTATTTTGGATGAAAGTGAATTTGAAGATGAGCGGATGATTGGGGAAATGGGTCAATTAGAAAGCTCATCAGGAGTTATATTATCAGAAGAAGTTTTGGAAGAAGACACAACGATTGTCCTGCCAGCATCCTATGATTTACGGGATTATGGACATGTTACTTCCGTGAAATCTCAAGGAAGCTCTATGGCGTGTGTCAGTTATGCGGTCGTTGGTGCGATTGAATCCAATCTCATCACACAGGGATTGGCTGATGAAACGATTGATTTATCAGAATCTCATTTGGCGTGGTTTTTGGATGATATTACGTATAAGGATGATTATGAGCCGTATACAACCGGAACAACCTTTGAAAAAGCGATTAATACGTTGGCCAATAGATATGGCTTGGAATTGGAAGCGTTTTCTCCGGATGAATTAACGAATTATCCGGTGTATGATGATGCTCAAAGAGAGGTTTCTTATTATAAATTAGAAAACAGCTATCAATTACCGAATGATGCGGAAACAATCAAACGTTCTATTATGACAAACGGTGCAGTTGCAGCCTGTTATTATAGTGATGCGAATTATTATAATCGGACCGGCTCTACGTATTATCGTCCATACCGGGCATCCAGCAATCATGCGATTATCATCATCGGATGGGATGATACTTATCCTGCATCTAATTTTAAAGCAAAACCAAGCAGTGATGGTGCGTGGCTTTGTCGAAACAATTGGGGTACACAAGCAGGTGATGATGGTTACTTTTGGATTTCTTATAAAGAACCTTCTTTAGATTCTCTTGCTTCTTTTGAAGTGAGTGCGAACCAGGTAAAAGAGAAGGTATATAATTATGCTTCGAATTGGAATACCTGGATGACAATTTCTGATATTAAAGGTGCTAATATTTATCAGTCAACAGAAGATGAGATACTCCAGTCCATCAGTTTTCCAATCGGTTCCCCAGGCAATACTACACTTTGTGAGTATTCTGTATCTGTTTATCTGAATCCGGAAGAAGATAATCCGGAATCCGGAAATCTATTGTTTCATGAATCCGGTACGTTAAATCGTAAGTTCTATCATACAATCAAACTTAATACTCCGGTCATTCTTTCTGCAAATGAAAAAGTGTCTGTGGTATTGGAAATATATGATACGAAACTTGGTCGCAATGGTATCTTTATGGAATACGGTGATTTCTTCCCTTGTCACTCAGGAGAAACGTATTATTATTGTAAAGGGGTATGGGGTGATACAACAAAAATGGGTAGAGGATGGATGAATGCCTGTATATCTATGACTACCTTACCGGTTCATTCGGATGATACCATCAAGGAGAAATTAGAAGAACTCGTTTCCGAAACAGAGGAAATGGATTTCTCTACCTCTTCTTTAGAACGTCAAGATACGATTACCTTTGCTCTTTCTGAAGCAAAAGATGCCCTTTTACATGACTCTTATACGCAAACATTGGAAAATGAACTGATTCATTTGTCTCTTGCGTTAACATCTAATGAATTAACTTATTTGGGAAGCAGCAAGAAAGAGGAAGCACAAGAGTATGATTTGAATGGTGATGGAAATGTAACTGACGAGGATGTACAACTTGTTTTAGATTATTCGGTTGCAGATGAATCGCAAGGATATACAGCAGTTGATGCACTGAAAATACTTCAATACATAGCAGCATAACTTTATTGCAGTTTTTAGAATTGTAGAATTAAAAAGTGGTTTATGTTGTAACGGTGCAACTTCAAGTAAGCAACATGTAGGATAAATTGTACCCGATGAGGTATGATTACAAACAAAACGCTTTAAATTATACCTGAAAGGGGTGATTCTCATCATATGAATACAATTGGAAATTATATTAAAACAGAAAGAAAGAAGTTCGGTTTGACCCAGGAGGAATTCGCCTTGCGCTCGGGATTAGGTTTACGCTTTGTCAGAGAACTGGAACAGGGAAAGGAGACGGTGCGTCTCGACAAAGTAAATCAGGCGTTGGCGATGTTTGGAATGGAGGCGGTGCCGGGAAAAAAGGAGGAGTAAATTTCTCTTGACATTTTCCCCAAAAGCGAGTATCCTATACGGGTGGTTAGCTGTAACTAACTACCCGTAAAAATAATTCCATCAGTTACTATATTTTTTTACATATGGGTTAGTTATAACTAACTAAAACTGTGAAACAGGAGGATATCATGAGTATTGTCATTATCGGCGGCAACGAATGCATGACACGCCAGTATGTAGAGTTATGCAAATCATACAAATGCAAGGCAAAGGTATATCCGAAAAGCTCGGGTTCGTTGAAGAGCATTGGTATGCCGGATTTAATGGTGTTGTTTACGAATACCGTTTCACACAAAATGGTTCGCAATGCATTAAATGAGGTGAAAGGACGCAATACTATTATTGCTCGTTCGCATACGAGTTCTATAACGGCGTTAAGAGGTATTTTAGAAGAACACGCTATGTAAGGAGGTTTGTGATGTCAGCAGAAACAATAGTAAAGAACTGCTCTCCGACACTGGCCGGGATAAAGACCGGCAGTATGTTTGCCTGTTCGTTCAAAGATAAAGAAGAAATGCAGTCAGGGGTTCGTTATTGGAATTGTTTGTTGAATAAAAAGGGACTCCGTGTGTTGCCTTTGCGGTATGAAAACGGAACCGCATTGATTTATATTTATCGCCCGTCGCATCTTGGCAGAGATTTAAAGCATCAGACTGCTTCCCGGTTGTTGCAGGAAAGAGGGTATCAGAATGAGAATCCGGGACAATGCGTTTGGCATCTGATGATGCGTTTGCGTGAAAACAAAGAATTTCCACATGAAATAGGACTCTTTTTAGGATATCCTCCGGAGGATGTTTTGGGTTTTATAGAGAACAAGGCAAAAAACTGTAAATGTACGGGGTGTTGGAAAGTGTACGGTGATGAAGCAGTTGCGAGAGATACTTTTGAGAAGTATAGAAAATGCACTGCTTTGTATTATACACAGTTTGTAAAGGGAATGTCCGTTGAGTGTCTTACAGTAGCGGACTAATGTATCATTTGAAAAGAAAGAGGTTGGTGAGAAATGAGTAAAATAGCAATTGTTTATTGGAGCGGAACCGGGAATACGCAGAGGATGGCGGAAGCGGTTGCCGAAGGAGTGAAAGAAAAAGGTACAGAGGCAGTGCTGTTGACAACGGCTGAGTTTGACGCGACTATGATGGGAGACTATGATGCGATCGCGTTTGGCTGCCCTGCGATGGGTGTGGAACAACTGGAGGAAGGCGAATTTGAACCAATATTTGAAGCATGCAAGCCATCGTTACAAGATAAGAAAATCGCACTATTCGGTTCTTATGGATGGGGCGATGGCGAATGGATGCGAAATTGGGAGAATGATTGTGTATCAGCGGGAGCGACACTGGTAGTTGATTCTGTGATATGCAATGATGCACCGGATGATGAGGCGATTACAGCCTGCAAGAATCTCGGAGCTGCATTAGTGTAAATAGGAAAATAAACCATTAAAACACAAATTTTGAAACACAACTTTCAAGGTTTGTGTTTTTTTAATTGACTTTTATCTGGCAATGCAATATAATCATCACAACGAGATAGTTAAATAAATTTAGGTAAATATTTTTAATTATGTCGTATAATATGGAAGTAAGAACGAATACATGGAGGTATAAAAACATGACATTTGAAAAAGTAAAAGAGATTATTGTAGAGACGATTCAGTGTGACGAAGCAGATGTAACATTAAGTGCAGATTTAAAAGAAACCCTGGGAGCAGATTCTCTGGATGCAGTGGAACTGAATATGGCGTTAGAAGAAGCTTTCCAGATATCCATTGATGATGAAGCACTGGCAAACTTTGTGACAGTACAGGATATTGTTGATTATATCGATGGTCAGGGAGAATAAGCAGCGTATGGATATGCAGGAAATCTATCGTTTAATGGAACGATTCGAGCAATCGTCAATCGGCGAGATGGAATTAGAAATGCCTGGTGCGAAGGTGATGCTGCGGAAAAGTTCGACGGCTATAGGCGGAGTGGCATTCACTGCACCGGATACGGTGCAAATGCTTCAGAGTACCCAACCGGCTCAGTCAGGACAGAAGGTACAAGGGGAGCAGAGCATTTCTAAGAAAGAAACGACGGAAACAGCAGATAATATGACAGAGATTACAGCACCACTCGTAGGTACATTTTACAGAGCCCCGTCAGAGGATGAGAAACCTTATGTTATGGTAGGACAAGAGGTAAAAAAAGGTGATGTCGTCGGGATTATCGAGGCAATGAAACTTATGAATGAGATCGTGGCAGCAGAAGATGGTGTGATTGAAACCATTGATGTGGAAAATGGTTCTATGGTGGAATATCAACAAAGATTAATGACTTTGAGCAAGAGTAAATGAGGCGTTTATGTTTAAGAGAATTCTGATTGCGAACAGAGGAGAAATCGCTCTGCGTATTATCCGATGCTGCAGAGAGATGGGAATAGAAACAGTAGCAGTCCACTCAACAGAGGATGCGAAGTCTCTTCCGGTCATGCTGGCAACACACAGCGTATGCATTGGTCCGGCTAAGGCTTCCGAAAGCTATCTGAAAGCCGATGTCATATTAGAGACAGCGAAAAAGATGGATTGTGATGCGATTCATCCGGGATATGGCTTCCTATCGGAGAATGCTGAGTTTGCAGAGAAGTGTGAACAGAATCATATAATTTTTATTGGTCCGTCAGCCGATATCATCCGTATGATGGGAGACAAGCAGGCAGCAAGAACTTTGATGATGCAGCATGATGTGCCGGTTGTTCCGGGCTCCCACGGCCTGATACATACAGTAGAAGAGGCCAGACAGGAGGCTGACAGAATCGGCTATCCGGTATTACTAAAAGCATCCGGCGGCGGTGGCGGAAAAGGGATGCGTAAGGTTTTTAAAGAGGAAGAACTGGAGCAGGCCTTTCATACCGCCCGTGCGGAGGCTAAGGCAACCTGTGGAAATGATGATATGTATATGGAGAAGCTGATTCTGAATCCGCATCATATTGAATTCCAGATACTGGGTGACCAATCCGGAAATATCATACATCTGGGGGAACGGGATTGTTCAATACAGAGACGAAACCAGAAACTGTTGGAGGAATCTCCTTCCTGGGTACTGGATGAAGAATTGCGTTCTAAGATGGGTGCAACTGCAGTAAAGGCTGCCCGGGCGGCAGGTTATTATAGTGCCGGAACGGTTGAGTTTGTACTGGATCAGGACAAGAACTATTATTTTATTGAGATGAATACCAGGATACAGGTGGAACATCCTGTGACGGAGATGCTGACCGGTGTGGACATTGTGAAGGAACAGATTCGTATTGCCGAGGGCAGAAAACTGGAACTTTCACAGGATGATATCAAAATACAAGGCCACGCGATTGAGTGTCGCGTGAATGCGGAGTCAATGGGAACCGTTGGGTCGCTTCATTTTCCTTCCGGATTTGGAGTCCGGGTAGACAGTTATCTGTATAACGGGTATCAGGTCAGCCCACACTATGATTCTATGCTTGCGAAAATTATCGTAACCGGACAGACGAGGTTAGAGGCGATACGAAGAATGCGAAGAGCATTGGAAGAATTAATCATCGAAGGTGTGAAAACGAATGCCGATTGGATGTATCTGTTATTATATCATCCGGAATTTGTCCGTGGAAATTATGACACCTCTTTCTGGGAGAAACATAACGAGACGATTTTAACGTGGCACAAGGAGGGAAAAGTATCAGATGATAATGAGTGATATTTTTCTAAGGAAAAGAAAGCAGCTGGATCAATTGATGCAGCTGCGAAAAGCAGAGGCAGCAGAACAAAAAATCATATGTTCGGATTGTGGAAGTGAAGTCAGTCGGGGATGTTTAAAAGACAATGCCAATGTATGTCCGAACTGTAATCACTATTTTCCTATGACGCCGAAAGAACGCATTCTGATGTTGGCAGACGACCGGAGTTTCCGGGAACTGTGGAAGGATGCCAGAACGGAGAACCCTTTGGATTTTCCGGATTATGAAGAGAAACTGGAACAGAATTATAACCGGACGAACCGAAGAGATGCGATGATAACCGGGACGATGAAAATTCACGGTATCCGAGTTGCAGTCGGTGTTTTGGACAGCAGATTTTTGATGGGCAGTATGGGAACAGTTGTGGGAGAAAAAATTGCATCTCTTGCAGAATATGCAGCAGAAAAGAAATTGCCGCTTCTGATTTTCAGTGCCAGCGGTGGGGCCAGAATGCAGGAAGGCTTATTTTCCTTGATGCAGATGGCAAAAACATCCGCTGCGATTGAACGCTTTAAAGCCCGGGGCGGCTTATTTCTATCATGTCTGACGAATCCGACAACCGGAGGAGTCAGTGCCAGCTATGCGAATTTGGGTGATGTGATTCTGGCAGAGCCAAAAGCATTGATTTGTTTTGCCGGTCCACGTGTCATTGAGCAGACCATAGGACAGACATTGCCGGAAGGTTTTCAGAGAGCAGAGTTTCTCGTGGAGCATGGCATGATTGACCGTATAGTAGAGCGGTATGAAATGAAAAAAATCTTGTATCAGATTCTATATCTTCACCAGGACAGGGGAGGCCAAAAGTAGTATGAATGGAGAAAAGAGAATAACAGCCTATGACAGACTGATGATTGCACGAGAGAAAGACAGAATGAATATTACAGACTATATCGAGCAGCTCTTTGACGACTTCATAGAATTGAAAGGCGATCGTCTGGGACGCGAAGACAGCAGCATCCTGGGAGGGATTGCTTCGTTTCATGGGATTCCTGTGACGATTATCGGGCATCGAAAAGGAAGGACAACAGAAGAGAATATTGCATACAATTTTGGTATGCCATCACCGGAAGGGTATCGTAAGGCATTGCGCCTGATGCGCCAGGCAGAGAAGTTTCACCGTCCGGTGATTACCTTCATTGATACTCCGGGTGCGTATCCGGGACTGGAAGCAGAAAGTAACGGACAGAGTACGGCGATTGCAGAATGCATCGCAGGTATGAGCTCATTGGAAACACCGGTTATCTCCATCGTTACCGGTGAGGGCAGCAGCGGAGGTGCGTTGGCGATTGGAGTGGCTGATACCGTATGGATGCTGGAGAACGCGGTGTATTCCATATTATCGCCTGAGGGCTTCGCTTCTATTTTGTGGAAAGATGCGAAACGAGCAGCCGAAGCTTGTGACATTATGAAGATTACGGCGGAAGAATTAAAGGAATATGGGTTGGTTGACGGGATCATACCGGAAGGACCGGGCTGTGTTCGCCGTATGGATCGTATGCTGTTAGCAGAGATTTTGAGATTACAGAAAATAAAGGGCGGTACATTGGCAAACAACCGATATAAAAAATACCGTCAGATTGATGGAAACTATCAGCCAAAGAAAGAAAAATCATGAGGTAGGAGACATGCAGGGATTACAGATAACAGCCACAGGCAGAGCATTGCCAGAGAAAATCGTATCGAATGATGATATGAGTAGGCTTGTCGATACGAGTGATGAATGGATTCGGACACGAACCGGAATTGCGCAGAGATATGTATGTGATGAGGAAAACTGTACCAGTCTGGCGATAGCGGCGGGACAACAGGCAATATCACGTTCCGGTATCAAACCGTCGGAGGTAGCTGCGGTTGTTGTGGCAACTTCTACAGCGGATTATGCATTCCCGTCGGCTGCCTGTTTTGTGCAGAAAGCATTAGGATTGCCAAGAGATGTGATGGCATTTGATCTCAGTGCAGCGTGCAGTGGTTTTTTGTACGGACTGGGTGTATGCCGGGGACTTCTGATGAACAGTCAGAAACAATATGCCTTGCTGATTGGCAGTGAACAGATGTCCCGTATCACAGATTATACGGACCGTTCCACCTGTGTGTTGTTTGGAGACGGAGCAGGCGCTGCGGTAGTTACTTTATCAAATCAGCCGTTTTATTACCGGGCATGGTCTGATGGGGCAAAAGAAGCATTGTATTGTCCGGGAGTCGGACAAGAAAGCTCCTGTATTTCCATGGAGGGTAATCAGGTATTCCGCTTTGCAGTCAAAGCGATAGCGGAAGGGATAGAACAGATATTAAAAGACGCACAGATGTCGATGGATGAGATTGATTACGTGGTCTGCCATCAGGCAAACAGACGGATCATCGAACATGTGAAGAAGAAATATAAAGGGTGCCGGACTGAATTTTATATGAACATGGAGCAATATGCCAACACTTCTGCAGCAAGTATACCGATTGCGTTGGATGAAATGTTTGAAAAAGGTCTGTTAAAGGCCGGCATGCACATCATTTGTGTCGGGTTTGGTGCGGGATTTACATGGAGCAGTACCCTTTTAACCATATAGAAGAGCATGAGGAGGAAAATAATGAAACTAAATGAGATTCTTGGAATCAAATATCCGGTCATTCAGGGTGGTATGGCGAATATTGCTACAGGCGAATTTGCTGCAGCGGTTTCGAATGCCGGAGGGCTTGGATTAATTGCAACCGGTGGAATGAGTGCAGACGCACTTCGTGAGAATATTCACATCTGCCGCAGCCTGACAAAAGAAAAATTCGGTGTTAATCTCATGCTCATGCATCCGCAGGCAGATGAGATTGCGGAGATTTTAATCGAAGAAGGCGTAAAGATCGTTACAACCGGTGCCGGTAATCCGGGGAAATACATGAAACGCTGGAAAGAGGCGGGAATGTTTGTTATGCCGGTAGTGGCCAGTGTCGCATTGGCAAAGCTGATGGAACGGGAAGGTGCCGATGCCATCATTGCAGAAGGCTGTGAAAGTGGTGGACATGTCGGGGAAATGACGACGATGGCTTTAGTTCCACAGGTAGTCGATGCAGTCAGTCTTCCTGTGATTGCGGCAGGAGGAATCGCTGATCACAGACAGCTTCGGGCAGCCTTTGCCCTTGGCGCAGTTGGGGTACAGGTTGGGACCTGTCTGCTGGTATCTGAGGAATGTCCGATACATGAGGCTTATAAAGATGCTGTTCTGAAGGCGAAAGACAGCAGTACGGTCGTTACCGGAAGAATTGCGGGAACACCTGTCAGGATCATTAAAAATAGGATGGCAAGAGAGTATATCAGACAGGAAAAAGCAGGCGCAGACAAAATGGAGCTTGAAAAATATACATTAGGTGCTTTGAAGAAAGCTGTGCTGGATGGTGATGTGAAACACGGTTCTTTGATGGCAGGGCAGGTTGCCGGACAGCTCCATGCGATACGTCCGTTGGCGGAAATACTGAAGGACTTGTGTGTAGGAGAATAATCAATGAAAATCGCAGGGAGAGAATTGAGCATACCGATTATTCAAGGTGGTATGGGAGTGGGAGTGTCGCTGGGAAATCTGGCAGGACATGTCGCACGCAATGGGGCGATGGGTGTCATCAGCTCGGTCAATGCCGGATACCGTGAGCCGGATTTTGAAACGAATCCGCTTAAAGCGAATCTGCGTGCATTGAAAGAGCAGATTGGACGAGCCAAAGAGATTGCGCAGGGAAAAGGCATGGTTGCAGTCAACATTATGACGGCAGTTTCCCATTATGAAGAGACATGCCGCTGTGTTACCGAAGCAGGTGCGGATGCGATTATTTCCGGCGCCGGGCTGCCCCTGAAATTGCCGGGATACGTCGAAGGCACCGATACCATGTTTGCACCAATCGTATCCGGCGGGAAAGCGGCAGCGCTGTTGTGTAAGAGTTATAGCAGAAACTATCACCGCTGTCCGGATTTTATCGTATTGGAAGAAAGTATGGCAGGAGGACATCTTGGTTTTTGCTATGAGGAACTGACCGAAAAGAGTGCCAAATCGAATGATGAGTTATTACAGGAAGTTTTGGAAGCCGTTGAGCCATATGAAGAACAATACGGGAGAAAAATCCCTGTATTTGTAGCCGGAGGCATTTATGACGGACGGGATATGGCGCATTTTATGAAACTGGGAGCATCCGGAGTTCAGATAGGAACCCGCTTTATCACGACAGAAGAATGTGATGCCCATGAGAATTATAAACAGGTGATGGTAGACGCCTCTTTAGAGGATGTTCGTATTATCGCCAGTCCGGTAGGAATGCCGGCACGTGCTTTGTATACACCATTATTGCAGAGACTGGAGCGGGGGGAGACCTTTCGTGCGAAATTATGTAACGGGTGCCTGACGGCTTGTAAAAAGGGAGAAAAAATCCCATATTGTATCAGCCGTGCCCTGATCGAAGCGGTAAAAGGGAATATCGAAGATGGATTGTTTTTCTGTGGTGAAAATGTACATCGAATCAAAGAAATCATACCGGTGAAAGCATTGATTGAGACACTGGTTAGAGAGTGGAGGCAGTATTCATGAAAACAGTTTGGTTATATGCAGGACAGGGAAGCCAGCATGAAGGGATGGGAACCGATATTTACGAAGCATTTCCGGAATATCGTGAAGTCATCGATTCCCTTCAGTTGTCGTTTGATGTCAAAGCTATGATGCAAAACGCGAAGCTGGATGTTTTATCACAGACTCAAAATACACAGCCTTGTATGGCAGCTTTTGCAGCCGGGGTAACGAAGGTGCTAAAGAGTCACAACGTACCTATGGATGGTGCCTGTGGATTAAGTCTCGGAGAATATGGAGCGTTACATGCAGCGGGAGCGTTTGATGCGGAAACGTATGTAAAACTTACGGAATTCCGTGGGCGTGAGATGGCACTTGCCGCAGAAGGAAAAGAATGCAGTATGAGTGCCGTGATGGGTATGGATGTAAAACTGATTGAGAAAGCCTGTGAGGACTGCCAGGATGTGGGATTTGTCAAGCTCGTTAATTATAATTGTCCCGGTCAGTATGTGATCTGTGGTGACGAAGCAGCAGTAGCAGCAGTGGAAGCACATGTAAAAGACCAGGGAGCAAAACGCTGTATCCGTTTAAAGGTGAGTGGACCGTTTCATACGAAGTATATGAAACCGGCTGCCATAAAGCTGGGCCGGTATCTGGAACAGGTAAGCTTTGATGCCTTTCAGAAACCGGTTGCACTGAATGTAACAGGTGATTTTTATCAGCCGGAAGAGAATTTGAAGGCTCTTCTCGAGCAACAGATTCAGGACAGCGTTCATTTTGAAAGCGATGTTATGAGATTTCTGGATGAAGGAGCAGATACCTTTATTGAGATTGGTCCGGGCAGCATCTTAAGCGGATTTGTGAAAAAAATAGCAAAAGCGGCGGGAAAGGAAGTAACGACTTATAAGATCGATACCGCGGCAGATTTAGAACAGCTGATAGCGGAAAAAGGAGAATAGAGTATGAGTGATAGAAAGGTTGCGTTAGTGACAGGTGCGAGCCGTGGAATTGGCCGTGCGGTTGCGGTCCGTCTTGCAAAGATGGGAATGGATATCATATTTACCTATCGTTCGGGTCAGGAGGCTGCGTTAGAGACAGAAGCCTTGTGTAAGGCCTGCGGTGTCAATGTACTGCCGGTACAGGCGGATGTGAGTCTGTCTGCGGAGTGTGACCGTTTAATGGAAGAAGTCGGCCGGTTTTCAGACGGACGTCTGGATGTGCTGGTCAACAATGCGGGCATTACCAGAGATAGTCTGATCATGAAAATGACGGATGAACAGTTTGAACAGGTCATCCATACAAACTTAAATGGTGCATTTTATATGATGCGTGCTGCAGCAAAAATCATGCTGAAACAGAAAAGCGGACGTATCATTAACATCAGCAGTGTAGTTGGTGTCATGGGGAATGCCGGACAAGTCAATTATGCAGCAAGTAAAGCAGGTGTCATCGGAATGACAAAATCACTGGCAAGAGAACTTGCTTCCAGAAAAATAACGGTGAATGCCGTTGCTCCGGGTATGATTGAAACCGATATGACGAATGCCATGCCGGAGAAAGCCAGAGAAAGCGTGACAGCATCGATTCCATTCCGATGCATGGGGAAACCGGAGGATATTGCCGGAGCTGTTGCATTTCTGGCAGGAGATGAGAGTGCTTATATTACTGGACAGGTACTATGTGTAGATGGAGGAATGGCGATATGAGAAGAGTCGTTGTAACCGGTATGGGTGCAATTACACCGATAGGAAACAATGTGAAAGAAACTTGGGAATCCGTAAAACAGGGAAAATGCGGGATTGATAAAATTACGGCATATGATACAACGGACAGAAAAGTAACATTAGCCGGTGAAGTCAAGAATTTTGTACCGGAAGAACATTTGGACAGACGAGAAGTCAGAAGAATGGACCGCTTTACGCAGTTTGCATTAGTAGCGGCCAAAGAAGCGATGGCAGATGCAGCGCTCGATATGGAAGTAGAAGATGCTTCCCGCTGCGGCGTGATTGTTTCCAGCGGTATCGGAGGCTTGGGAACGATAGAAGCGGAAGATGAGAAAGGAATCGCAAAGGGCTATGACCGTGTATCTCCATACTTCATTCCAATGGTCATTTCCAATATGGCCGCAGGTAACATTGCGATTGCGACAGGATTTCATGGAATGTGCAGCTGTGTGGTAACGGCGTGTGCCAGTGGTACCAATGCAATCGGAGATGCATTCCATCATATTCGTGATGGATACAGTGATGTGATGCTTTGTGGTGGTAGTGAAGCCAGTATTACTCCGTTAGGAATCGGCGGATTTACCTCTTTAAAGGCATTGAGTCAGGCGACGGACCCTGCCAGAGCATCAATTCCTTTCGATAAAGAAAGAAATGGCTTTGTTATGGGAGAAGGAGCCGGTATGCTGATTCTGGAAGAATACGAGCATGCCATGAAGAGAGGTGCTAAAATATATTGTGAAGTAGTTGGATATGGTGCAAACTGTGATGCCTATCATATGACAGCACCATTGGAAGACGGTAGCAGAGCAGCGGAATGTATGCAGCTTGCGATGAAAGATGCCGGAATCGAGGCAGAGCAGGTTCAATATATCAATACACATGGAACCTCTACACCGCTCAACGACAAGGGTGAAACGAAAGCAGTGAAACGTGCATTTGGTGAATATGCATCTAAGGTTATGATGAGTTCTACAAAATCTATGACAGGACATTTGTTGGGAGCAAGTGGTGCTGTCGAGGGTGTCATTACCGCTATGAGTGTCAATCAGGATTTTGTGCCGGCTACGATTCATTATGAGATACCGGATGAAGAATGTGATTTGGATATTGTGGCAAATGCAGGACGGAAAACTACTGTCAACTATGCAATGTCTAATTCTCTGGGATTTGGCGGACATAATGCAACGATTGTTTTCAAAAAATATGCGGAATAGGAGACGGCATCGAAATGGAATTAAACTCAAATGAGATTCAGGCAATTTTGCCTCATAGATATCCTTTTTTATTAATTGATAAGGTAACGGAATGCATTCCGGGAGAAAAAGCAACCGCTATCAAATGTGTGACAGCCAATGAGATGCATTTTCTGGGGCATTTTCCTCAGAAACATGTTATGCCGGGAGTGTTAATCATCGAAGCACTGGCACAAACCGGAGCAGTTGCACTCCTTACGGAAGAAGAGAACAAAGGTAAGATTGTCTTGTTCGGAGGAATTAAAGCAGCACGTTTCCGTCGCCAGGTTGTACCGGGCGATGTCCTGGAGCTGCATTGTGAGATGACTATGCGGAAAGGCCCGGTGGGAATTGGAAAAGCGACTGCCTATGTGGACGGAAAAGTGGCTGTGTCAGCAGAACTGACATTTGCACTTGACAGCGAAAGCTGATATACTGAATGCATAGAACATAGGAGGTGTCGTATGCTCCAGCAGTCATTCGATAGGGTATATTCAAAATTTAAATTACATTTTTACCAGAAAGTGTTTGAAAAATGGCAGGATCGGGAGGCTTCTCTCACAACGGTAGAAACATTTTGCATGGAGATTATCTATGCCATGCACAATCCTACGATTAATGAGTTTGCTCAGGTAGCGAACCTGTCTTCACCAAATGCAGCTTATAAGGTAAATAATCTTGTGAAAAAAGGATACCTGCAGAAGATTCAGTCCGAAGAGGATAAGAGAGAATATCATCTTCAGGTAACTCAGAAATAT
>JBJELB010000062.1:0-43926 GCA_051878935.1 Lachnospiraceae bacterium
AAACAGATACGCACCGCAGTCGGCGGCAGCCCACCGGAGCAAACGACATATTTTATAAATTATCTTATTGTAAGGCTTGTAACACACCCTGAATCGATCGTTCTAAACAAGGGATTGATAGATTCGGTTGATGAATGTGTTCTAAGTAATGGGCATCTGAATTACTGATGATATTACATTTGTTCAGATACGGATTTGTTTTCTTGAGCTGATGAAAATGACTCAAATCACTGAGTTCGGCAGTCGTGAAACGGTTGGTTTCAGAGATGACACCCAAAGAGGAAATAAGACTGTAAGATGACTTGTCAATATGGGCAGGAAACATGACTCCGCCATAAGAATCGACAAGTTCCCACAAACCCTCAAAAGAGATGTCGGTTGCATTAATCAGTAAATTAGGTTCAGAATCCACGATATTGTCATCTTTATCCATGACAAGCTGCTCTCCAAAGATATCAGTCCGGTTTGGAATCTTCATTAAGTGGTCGTAGACATAGCTGTCAAATCTCATGGCAGATTCCGGTGTTGGAAATAAACATACGGCATGAATCTCCTCTGATGTGGTTAATTCCATACCGGGTATGCAGATGATATCATATTCTTCTGCCAATTCCATAGCAGCGCTACAGTTTCGACAAGTATTATGGTCAGTGATGGCAATGACATCCAATCCAAGCAGAGCAGACAATCCGACGATATTGGCAGGAGTCATGTCTTTGTCTCCGCATGGAGATAAACAGGAATGAATATGTAAATCATAAGTCAGATTCATAACAAACTCCTTAATGCAGCGCGGTGTGTATTTTCAGTGCAGCCTCGAATGAAGGCAGTTCGGTATAGAATACCGGGATGCCTTGCTCGCGTGCTTTTATGAAAGCAGCATCATCCAGTTTTGCATCTTCGGACAGAATAATACAGCTCACATCAGCTAGTGAAGCGACTGCTATTGTATTAATATTGCCAATAACGGTAACCCATGCACAATTAGCAGGTGCTTTTCCCATGGCAAAGCTTAGCAGGTCACAGCAATATACCTGAGATATTTCATTATCAAGGTCTTCTCCTTCATTTGCAATTTGAAATATAGAAGAGTCAATGAGTTCTTTTATTGTCATAGTACCTTCTCCTGTTATCTATCATATTATTTTAATTTGGCATTCAAGTCCTGATAGGCCTGATTTAACTTCTGTTTCATGACGTAAATGCAGTCAACCTCATCTGCATCACCACGCACAATGTCTTCAGCCAGGGCTTTGCAGGATGGAGAACCACAGGCTCCGCAGTCTAGGCCCGGAAATTTACTGTTGAGACGTTCTACGGTATTCATCATAGCAAAGCTTTCTCTCATATTATTACCTAAACGGAAAACCGGTTCGTATTCAACTTCATCAGTCCAATACAGGTTATCTACCGGCATATCATCTAAATGGTTGCCGGCTACGGTCATATATTTGCGCAGCCGTTTTATCTTCGTTTTGGCAACGAACGGATTTTCAACGTTCAAAACTCCTCCGACACAACCACCGGTACAGGAATTCAGTTCCACAAATTCCAGTTGCTCAAACTTCTGGTCTTCCAGATCTTCTAAGACCTTCTGGACATTATTGATTCCATCGGCAGCAAGGTAACTGTCGGACAGAAGACCACCGGATTCTCCACCGGACAAGGACCAGCCGATTCCAATCTTGCCCATTTGTGATAAATCCATGGTTGCCTGTTGTGCTTCCTTCATGTACGGAAGAATCTGTGTGTAGACATTTCGAATTGCCACAACACCATCAACGGAGGAGCGTGAGACACCTAGAGGGTTCCTTACATAAGATACCTTGGAAGGACATGGTGAGATAAAGATAATTCCAATATCTTCAGAAGGTAATCCGGTTTTCTCCATAGCTCGTTTCCTTGCAAGTTCTGCAGCTAACTCGATCGGAGGCTTGAGTGGCAGCAGGTGTTCAATCAGATTAGGAAACTGAACACGAATCAGTCGTACCACGGTAGGACAAGCTGTACTGATAAATGGCCACTTCTCCGGATGTGACTTGACATATTTTCTGGTTTCTTCTGATATTAATTCAGCGGCGCATCCGACCTCATAGACATCATCAAAGCCCATTAGAATTAAAGCTGTCAGTACAATATTTGGATCTTCCAGATTGTTAAATTGTCCAAACAACGCAGGAGCCGGCAAAGCAACGGTATATTTATAATTGTGTAAAATACTGAGTGAATCAAATGTTGGCAGTTTGGCATGATGCGTACATACCTGGATACAGTTTCCACAATCAATACAGAATTTCCCATTAATATGTGCTTTTCCATCCCGGACGCGAATGGCTCCTGTAGGACATTGTTTCAGACAATTGGTACATCCACTACACAAATCACTGTCTAAATAGACAGAATGTGAATAAGGTTCCATATAATTCCCCCCCTTATTTTATAACTCCACTGTCATCGTAACGGTAGTTCCAACTCCCAATTCTGTATCAATGTCAATATGATCAGAATATTTTTTCATGTTGGGCAGTCCCATACCTGCACCAAACCCAAGAGAACGAACATGATCCGGAGCAGTGGAATAACCTTCCTGCATTGCTTTGTCAATATCGGCAATGCCTGGCCCCTGATCTTTTAATACCATATTAATCTTATCCGGTGTAATATCAACAGTGATATCACCACCGTTTGCATGAATCACCATGTTAATTTCGCCTTCATAAAGAGCGATGGCTACTTTCCTGACGGCAACCGGATTCACACCGAGTTTTTTTAATGTACTTTTTACATTACTGCTTGCCTCACCTGCTCTGGTAAAGTCTTCAGGAGAAACGTGGTAATGTAATGTTATTCTATCATCCAATACGCGACCCTCCTGTCAATCCTTCTGCATACAAACGTCCGCAAGCTTCAAATAAGCTGTACTTCGTTGTTATAATTGATAAGTCTCTGCCACGCGCTAAAGCAAGCGCTTCCTGATCCGGCTTTTTCCCCCGGACAAAGACAATACATACGATATCCATCATCTCAGCGGTGCGGATGACCTGAGGGTTACAAAGTCCTGTCAATAGAACAGACTGATCCTTCACAAATGCTAAAACGTCACTCATCATGTCTGAACCACAGGCAGTATGAACCTCCGTATCCAGGTTGTCTTCTCCAAGTAAAACTTCACCTTCTAATAATTGCAAAATGTCTTTTACGGTCATAATTAAACCTCCCCAAATAGTCTATTATCATAATAGCATATAAGTTACATTTTGTCACAGAAAATGTAGGATACAGATGATGTATTTACTCATTAAAAAAAGTTGATACGGATGGCAATCGTGATGCTGTAATGATGCTGTATGTGTGTAAAAATGTCGCACAAGATACTGGCAATACTAGTTTTTTGTGGGAGAAAACATAGGAGATACGAAGTAATGTTAGATTTTTATACAGCAATCGTTTTCATTACGTTTTTTATTATATTCATTACTGCAGCGGATGTCATTACAAACCGTCTTGTCACAAAAAAGAATAAATGGGAGATAGTTCTTTTATGTCTGTTTATCGGCATAGCGATTCTCTGTGAGTGGATCGGAGTCAAAACAAATGGTGCAGATACCTCACTGATATGGCTTCACCGGCTGGCAAAGCTTATTGAGTTTTGTGTATCGCCTGTTATAGGTGTTTTTGCTGCAATCGCCTATGGAAAGACCAAAAATCTGAAGACGATAGCTATTATACTGGCTGCACATATTGCATTTGAGGGATTGTCCCTGTTTCATAACTGGGTTTTCAGCATTGATGCAAAGAATGTGTATCACAGGGAGAGTCTGTACTGGATCTATATTGTTGCTTTTATCCTTTCCGTGGTGTATTGCTTTGTATGCATTGAGCGAGGGGCTAAGGAATATCAGGCAAGGCTTAACGGAGTCCTGATTATGATTCTTAGCTTTCTGGCAGTGGGGATTGGCCTTCAAATGCTGCATTCTGAAATACGCATTGATTTTCTTTGCGTGGCAATCGGAAATATGTTTTTGTATAACTACCGCGGGAATGTGGTACATCAGGTAGATATTTTAACGAGGCTGCTGAACCGGAGATGCTATGAGAGAATGATTGAAAATATGAAATCTCCGGCATATGTGCTGATGTTTGACATCAACAAATTCAAGAGCATCAACGATACATATGGACATGCTGCAGGTGATGAATGTCTCAAGCTAATTGCATCCTGTATATATGAGGTATATGGGAAATACGGCTTCTGCTACCGTATCGGCGGTGATGAATTCTGCGTCATTATGTATAAAAATTTAGATAAGCTTAAGATTCTCAATCATTGCTTTGAAGAATCCTTTGAACAACTTGCCAAACGTGATGGAAGATTATCGGGTGTGGCTTTCGGCTATGCATATTATGACGAGAAGAAAACACATATCCAAAAGGTGATTGAGGAAGCGGACGGAATGATTTACCGTAATAAGAGCTGAATACTATAAAACGAACACATATATCTATAAAAATCTCCTATCTGCACAGATAAAAATGTTTTACAATGATATTGTCTTAAATGATAAAAGAAAAGAGGGAAAATCATGAAAAAAAGCAATAACATATTCTGGGGAGTGATTCTGGTACTTGTGGGTATTGTGCTGGCTCTGAATGCAATGGATATTGCAGATATTGATCTGTTCTTTGACGGCTGGTGGACGTTGTTCATCATTGTGCCGAGTATCATCGGACTGACCCGTGGACATGACCGAACCGGTAATTTCATCGGTCTGTTTATCGGAGTATTTCTGCTTCTGTGCTGTCAGGGAATCATGAGTTTTGATTACCTATGGAAACTGGCAGTACCTGCCATTGTTATTCTCATTGGCCTGAAAATGATTCTTGGGAATGCATTCGGTAATCAGAGTGAGGAAATCCTGAAAAAGTTGGAACAGAACGGAGAAGGACTTTTTGAAACATGCGCTGTTTTCTCCGGTCAGAATATCCGGTTTGACGGCGAAAAGTTTCATGGAGCAGAGTTGACCGCTGTCTTCGGTGGTCTAAAATGTGATCTTCGAGGTGCTGTGATTGAGAATGATTGTGTGATCAATGCGTGCAGTATTTTCGGTGGAATTGACCTGATCGTACCGGAGCAAGTGAATGTAAAGATTCGTTCCAATTCTCTGTTTGGAGGAGTGTCTGACAAGAGAAACCTTCCGGTCGGAAATTATACAGCAACGCTTTATGTCAATGGAACCTGTATGTTTGGAGGTGTGGAGATCCGATGACAAGGTGGCAGAAAACAGTAAAAAATCTTGCAATAGCACTGGCCATTCTATTGAGTGTCAGTATTATCAGCGGAATCTGCGGAGGATTTGCATCGCTGTCTTTCCTGTTTGGACATAGAAACGACAGTGTACAGCTTACAAGCTATCCGGTCGGAGAATCCGTGAAAGAATTGATGATCGATATCAGCGCGGCTGATTTGTCTATACATACCGGCGAACAATTCCGGGTAGACAGTAACCATAAATATCTAAAGGTACAGGAATCTGACGGAAAGCTTTTGATTTCGGAAGAACAAAGATTGTTCGCATCGAATCCGGAAGGAATTCATCTGGATATCTATATCCCGGAAGACATGCATTTTGCTTATGCAGATCTGAGTGCAGGGGCCGGAAGTGTAAAGATTGATACACTTTCTGCCGATATACTGGAGTTGGAGCTGGGAGCAGGAGAAGTACAGATTGGAGAACTGATTGCGGAAAAAAGGGCAAAAATCAACGGCGGAGCCGGAGAACTAACGATACGACAAGGATTGCTTCATAATATGGAACTGGATGTGGGTGTAGGTGAATTGAACCTGACCGGAAGAATTCTTGGTAATAGCAGTCTGGACTACGGCATCGGAGAAGCGAACATGACGCTTCTCGGAACAGAAGAGGACTATCGAATCGAACTGGATAAGGGTGTCGGGGAAGCAACGCTGGAAGGAGAACCTATGCGGGATGATTCTGTGTACGGCTTCGGTGAGAATCAGCTTGAGATCGACGGAGGAATTGGTGAACTCCATATTACTTTTTCAAGTTAGGATCAAATCGAGTGGCGAATGGTTATCACGATAGATTTCGAAGAAATCGTTGAGTACGAAGTGCGAATCGTGATATAATGAAAAAATAAGAAGCATATGAATAAAAACAAGAGATGAAAAGGGGGAAAGCAATATGGTAGGCTTTATTATTTTTCTGGTTTTCTTACTGGTGATTATTGTACCGAATATTAAGATTGTTCCTCAGGCACATGAGTATGTGGTTGAATTTTTGGGGAAATACAAGGAAACGTGGGGCGCCGGAATTCATGTAAAGGTGCCGGTTATTGAAACAATTGCTAAAAGGGTAACTTTAAAGGAACAGGTGCTTGATTCACCACCACAGCCGGTTATCACAAAGGATAATGTTACGATGCAGATTGATACCGTCATCTATTATGCGATTTATGATGCAAAGCTTTACGCTTATGGTGCAGTGAACCCGATTTCCGCACTTTCCAATCTGGCTGCAACAACATTACGAAATTTAGTTGGAGAGCTTGAACTCGATGGAACATTAACATCTCGCGATACGATCAATGCGAAAATGACTGAGATTCTGGATGAAGCAACGGACAAGTGGGGAATTAAGGTCAACCGTGTTGAGCTGAAGAATATTATCCCACCGGACGAGATCCAGAATGCGATGGAAAAGCAGATGAAGGCAGAACGTGACCGCCGCGAGACACTGCTTCAGGCAGAGGGACATAAGGCAGCTGCGATTACGCGTGCCGAAGGTGACAAACAGGCAATGATCCTTGCGGCAGAAGGAGAGAGAGATGCACGTATTGCGCGCGCTGAAGGTGAAGCCCGTGCCATTTATCTTGCTAAAAAGGCTGAAGCGGATGGATTAGCTGCATTAAAGGAAGCCGGCGTGGATGAAGCAGTTTTGGAGTTAAAGAAATATGAGGCCTTAGTAGCGATGTCTGATGGCAGAGCATCAAAAATTATTGTACCGACAGATGCGGTGGATATGACGAAAGCAAATGTTGTTTTCTCGGAAACAACAGGACTTGGAGATGCAACGGCACCAGAACCTCATATACCGGAACGGAAACAAACGGTGGATGCGTGTTGTGATAAATAATAGAAGATATAACTCTTTAAGGGGGCTGTGCATAATGGGTACAGCCTCTTTTCATGTAAAATATATCCTTTGCCATGGGGACTGCCACTGACTGCGGTGCGTATCTGTTTTTTTTCGCTGACACCCCGGTTTTTAGAAAGACAGGCACTCCAATGGACATCACGCAACGCGCCGTTAACAAGGCTTTCGTCAACCGCTAGTGATTTCAGTATCTTTTTGGGGGATGCTCTCGCACGATATCAAACGTAGCGGTGCATAAGTTCCTAAAGTACAGGAACTAAGCACCGACGTTTTCAAACGCCCCCAAAAAGATACATGAAACACTGCTGGTTGACGAGTTGGCTCATAAGGCGCGTAATCTTGGTGATGGACATGGAATGCCATGCCTTTCTTGAACCGGAAAACGGTGCAAGAAAAAACAGATACGCACCGCAGTCAGCGGCAGTCCCCCGGGGCAAAGGATATATTATTCATGTCTTGGCACATTATGAACATAGAAATCACTCCTTTGATATTGAGTTTTTTAGTAAATTATGATATTTTTGATTAAGTATGAAGCAATAGGAGAATGACAGATTCATGAAGAAATTGCAGACGGAGTTTTATCATATTCATAGACAGGAACGCTCATCAAATCATAAAGTGAGCCGATTTGTTTTTTTGACCGATTTGCATAACTGTGTTTATGGAAGAGATAATGAAGAATTAGTGAATAGGATTATGCAGCAGCAACCGGACGCAATTTTGTGTACAGGAGATATGATTGTTGGTTTGGAAGGGGAAACGTTGGATGTTTCAATTGCGCTGTTTGAGAAGCTATCAGCTTTTTGCCCTGTTTATTATGCGAATGGCAATCATGAGACGCGACTGCATTGTTATCCGGAACGGTTTGGAAATGAGTACGAGGAGTATGTGGGTGCATTGACGGGTTGTGGTGTTCATATGTTGAATAATGAAACAGTTCTGCTGCCGGATATGTCGATTGCACTTACCGGACTGGAGATGGATGCGTGCTATTATAAACGGTTTCGTTTGCTTCCGATGGAAACGGATTATCTGGAACAGACATTGGGACAGGCAAGTGAGGATTTCTTTCAGATCTTATTGGCACATAATCCATTTTATTTTCCGGATTATGCAAAGTGGGGAGCGGATCTGACGTTGGCTGGTCATGTTCATGGCGGTATCGTGCGTCTGCCTTTTCTCGGAGGAATCATATCGCCACAGGTATCACTTTTTCCTAAATATAGCGCTGGGCTGTATAAGAGGGGGGAGAAGCAGATGATTGTGAGCAGAGGATTGGGGATGCATTCCATTCAATTACGTGTTGGAAATCCACCGGAGCTGAGTGTGATTGAGATTGATTAAAACATACAGAAAAATGAGTGAAAAGAATGAGTATAGAGATTTTAGATTTTAAACTGGAAGCATTTGAAGGTCCGTTGGATTTGCTTCTTCATTTAATTGATAAAAACAAAATAGATATTTATGATATTCCCATCGTGGAGATAACAGAACAATATATGGAATACGTTGCGGAGATGGAACGGCTTGATTTAGATGCTACGAGTGAGTTCCTTGTTATGGCTGCAACGCTGATTCAGATAAAATCTAAACTTCTGTTGCCTCCGGAGGTGAATGAAGAGGGAGAAGAAGAGGACCCGAGGGAAGAACTGGTACAACGTTTACTGGAATACAAGATGTTTAAGATGGCATCGATAGAATTACGTGATAAAAGTGTAGATGCTGCGAAGCATTTTTATCATTCGCAGGATATTCCGTCAGAGGTTTCCAAATATAAACACCCTGTGGACGTAGATGCATTGTTCCGGGATGTGACACTGGAGCAGTTGAATCGTATTTTTACAGATGTTATGAGAAGGCGTGAGGATAGGATTGACCCGATTCGCAGTAAGTTTGGAAATATTGAAAAAGAAGAAACGGTCAGCGTCGGGGATAAGATGATACTGATTCATGAAAAAATACATGGATTACGGAAGATTAATTTCCGCACATTATTGGAAGTACAGCCGACGAAACAGGAAGTGATAGTCACTTTTCTTGCGGTGTTAGAGTTGATGAAAACAGGAAAAATTATGATTTCCCAGGAACATATTTTTGGAGATATCATGATAGATTCTGCAGAATAGAGGTGTGATGATGACAATAGAAGAGATGGAATATGCCGTAGAAGCAATTTTATTTTCTATGGGAGATGCCGTGGATGTAGGTGATTTGGCAAAAGCACTTGATATGGATAAACCGTCCTGCCGTAAGGCCATGAAAAAAGTGGTAGAAAACTACAATCAGGCAAAACGGGGACTGTATATCCTAGAATTGGAGAATGCCTACCAGTTAACATCCAGAAAAGAATATTATGAAATGTTAATTCGCGTGGTGAATCAGCCGAAGAAACATACATTGACCGATGTAGTGCTGGAGACTCTTTCGATCGTTGCTTATAAACAGCCGATTACCCGTCAGGAGATTGAAGCAATCCGTGGTGTGAAGAGTGATCATGCCGTAAATCGTTTGATTGAATATAATTTTATTGAGGAGGTTGGACGACTGGATGCACCGGGACGCCCGATTTTGTTTGGTACCACACAGGAATTTTTGAGAACCTTTGGCGTGTCGTCGATAGAAGACTTGCCGGTCATCAATCCTACGCTTGTAGCTGATCTGAAGCAGGAAGCAGAAGAGGAAATAAAGGTGTCTCTTGGTATCTGATAACTGATAAGAGGAAGGGAAAGACAATGAAAACAAATATGAATCTTTTACAAGAATGGGTGGTCAGAGGAGAAAACCCAATGGAAATCGCATTTCCAATTCCGGAAAATGCAAAAGGAGAGCAACCGCTTGGTTTTGTATATCAGAACGATTCCGCCTTCAATGCGTTTGACTGGCAGTGGATTACTCTGGATGTGGAAGCGGTAGACCAAGTAGTAGATATTACGGTACAGGCCAGATTCTACAATGATAAGGTTGTTACTGCCCAAGCGCAGGCATGGGGTGCAGGAGTACATACGATTAATCTTACAATGAGTGATTTTGATATTGAAACTTATAACAAAAACATCTGGGAAAACCTATCTGCATTTATTATATCGGGAACCGGTACTGTAAAAGGATGTCATCTGCGTAAAAGAGAAAGCCTTTATGTGAGCTCAGCAGTCTGTGGTAAGTCAGCAAAACCAGGTGAGAGCGTCACGTATGAAGTATGCGTTTCCAATACAACAGAACAACCGATTCATGTAGCTGTGAAACAACTGTTTGAAGGATGGGAATCAATGATTGCCGTAGTGGAGCCACAGCAATTTTCTCTGGAGATCGGTGAGAGTAAGGTGGTTAGAGTTCAACTCTCGGTACATGACCGAATGGTTCCGGGAGGACATGAAGAAACGACATTGCGTTTTATCGCAAATGGGGACAGTGCGAAAGCGGAAACTATTACCTTTTCCACGATGAGAACCTTGCCGCATCCATATATTATGAAAGATAAAAAGGGATGGGCAGAGGTTGCGGAAAAAATCAGGAATTATGAACAGTATCAGCCGGCCTTTGATGCCTATGTGAAAGCGTATGAGGAATGGGTAGTGACTCCTCCTGAGAAGGGGCGTCCGTATTGTTATGATACTTATCATGAACACTATATCATGTCATCGGCATATGCATATGCCATCACCGGTGAGATTAAGTATGCTGAGAAGGTGGCAGAGTTTTTACGTCAGCTATGTAACGAGACAGATGGTTATCCGGTGCGTTTACGCGGATGCAGCCAGAGCTATGTTCAGGAGGGCCATTTCTTCCAGCACATGGCAATCCCGTATGATATTATTTACGATGCGGGAGTCTTAAGTGAAGAAGACCATCGTTTGATTGAGAAAACCTTCCGGATTTATATGAATACTCTGGATGTTCATCTGAAAGATGGACATATCTCAAACTGGCTGTTGTCGGAGATTACCGGTGGATTGTTCTGTGCACTTTCCCTGCAGGATATGCATATGGCGAAACGCTTTCTTTTTGGAGAGGGCGGTTCCATTGATGAGTTGAGGAAAGGCTTATTTAATGATGGCTGGTGGCATGAATGCTCGGTTGGATATAATATCTGGGTTTCCTCTATGTTTTTGCATACAGCACATGCTATGATGCCGTTTGGATATGATTTAGTGAATGCCAGATTTCAGATTCCATATAATGATGAGGTAAGCAGCTGTTATGCAAATCAGGGACGGGCTGTCTCGTCAGCAATGGTAAATAAAAAATGGGGTGGGAATCTCAAGAACTATGTATGTATCAAAGATATGTTTGATGCAACTCTGCCGTTTATGGATTATCGTGGTGTCGTGTTTGGGATTGCTGACTCGGATGAAAAGAAAATCGGAGGGGTACATTTTGGCTCCACTTATGATTTGGCATATACATATTATCAGGATCCGGAGTATATCCGTGCCATTAAATTGGCAGATGAGTATGATCCGGTCTTTGGACATCCGGAATTGCCGGACGTTGAATCCAAATATGTGAAAAATAATGCGTATGCAGATAATATTGGGGTCTCTATGTTGAGAAGTCAGACAGAAGGAAGGGAACAACGGGAACAGATTCAGGCAGTGCTCCGATATGGCTCCCACGGAGGAGCTCATGGTCATTTTGAGACAACGGAATTGTTATCTGTGATGCGTTATGGTAAGAGTATCTATAACCCTGAGATGGTATGGTGGGGTTATTACCATATGATGTACAAATTCTATGTGCAGACCTCGGTTACGAAGAATATGGTGATTGTCGATCGTAAAATGCAGGTTCCGGCAGATTCGCGAAGAAAACTGTTTTATTCGGGAGAGGCCATTCAGGCTACCTGTGTGGAAGTCAATGCTCAGTGGGCTTATCCTCCATACGGTGGCATGGTATATCTGGATGGAAAAGAAACCTTGGAAGGCCGTATGAGGCTGAATGCTTCTTCTTTGAATCCGGCACAGAATCCGCCGGTATATGGTGAATTATCAGAATATACGGAGCCGATTCAGCAGGTGCGCGCCATGGCAGTGTTAGATGACTGTATCGTTTTGTTTGATTACCTGAAAGGTGATGATGGAAAACAGCACCGTTATGACCGATTGTTCCATGTAAAAGGACTCAATGAATTGATAGGCGAAGATGTACAGTATATTGGACAGACACCTCAATATGATGAAAACCCTATTTCCGATGGCCAGTTTGTAACGGATTGTCATTGGTATCAGGCAAATGGGTCTACGGTTGCCCGCTTCTCGACTATTTATGGAGAAGGAGAGGATATGCGTGGTACCCGTTCCAATTATAATCAACCTGGCATTCTGAATTATGATATTTATACCTCCTGGCCGAGACAGACGGAACAGATGATTGGTATGACAGCAGAATCAGTAGGTAATGCCGTGCAGTATCAGACATACACGATTCCGTTGTATTATCATGTGGATGTGGATGGAAAGATGGCTGTGGAAGGTGAATTTGGCGCTTGGCTTCTAGGTGTGGGTAACTGTGATATTGATGTATCGGGCGTTAAGAAATTATCTCTTCATGTAAAGAATAATCAGTACTATAATGAACAGAGGGATAAGGTAACGAGTCCGAAATGCTTATTCTGGGGAGATGCGTATGTAGTGATGGCAGATGGCAGCACAAAATCGGTTACCGAACTGAATCCGGAGTATATCAATGTGGATGCAGGCTATGGTGTTGGAAAAGATTATGAAAATGGCCGCGTTCTGATTCAGGGCGTGGAATATCCGGAAGCAATTCCGACACATCCGCTCAATCAGGAGGAAGAGGCGGTCATCCGGGTTGATTTAACCGGACTGGATGCAGTTCGTTTTGTGGGACATCTTGGTGTTGATAACTTCCCGGGAGAGGAAGAACAACGAAGAAAAACTTACGCTGTTCGTAGTGACGGAGAAACAGGACGTTTTGTCAGTGTCGTAGAACCGTATGAAGGAGACGCAAAGGTGGTATCAGTTTCCAGTGAAAACGCTGACAGTGTCAGCATTACACTGGCTGATGGCAGAGTTCAGGTGGTTTCTATTCAGGGAATAGAGACCGGGGATGTCCGTATGGAGTTTGCAGAATACCGGGATGGCAGACTGCTTCGGGAAGAGTCTGTTGTAAATCAGGCATAGGTGTAAATAAAAGAATCTCATTCATAGGATGGGATTCTTTTTTCATATAATACAATGATGAATGTTGGAGCTTGTATTTATATGAAGCGAAGCCGAAAACGACTGGCAGCAGCCGGAATGGTAGTATTCTTTATATTTTTCTCTATGGCAGATGTACTGGGAGTTACCGGAAATGACATAGAGAGGGATTTGCACGCTAAAAGTGCTCTTGTTATGGATGGAGAATCTAAACGAGTATTATACGAGAGAAATGGATATGAAAAAAAAGCAAATGCGAGCACCACGAAAATACTCACCTGCATACTGACACTGGAACGAATGAAAGAGGGGCAAACAGCGACTGTATCAGACTATGCGGCAAGTATGCCGAAAGTGCGATTGGGAGTAAAAAAAGGACAGCAGTTTTATATGAAAGATTTGCTGTATTCCTTAATGCTGGAAAGTCATAATGATGCTGCTGTTGTGATAGCGGAAGGAATATCCGGAGATGTGCAAAGCTTTGCCAAAGAAATGAATCATCTTGCAGGAAAAATCGGAGCTGTGCATACTCATTTCGTAACACCAAACGGACTGGATGCACGGGAGCATTATACGACGGCATATGATATGGCACTGATCACACAGTATGCATTGGAGAATCCGGAATTTGTGGAATTGGTTAATACCCGGGAACACAGTTTTACAACGGTGGATGGAGTTTCTTCCTATCATGTATATAATAAGAATGCATTTTTAACACAGTATCCGGGTGCTATTGGTGTAAAAACCGGATTTACAGGAGAGGCAGGCTATTGTTTCGTGGGTGCGGTATCTTATCAGGGGAGAACTTTGATATCGGTAGTTTTTGCCAGTGGCTGGCCACCGGATAAAACCTGGAAATGGTCCGACACCAGGATGCTCATGGATTATGTAAAAGATAATTTTGAGAAAAAAAAGCTGCTGTCGAAAAAAAAGCGGCTGGAGTATATTGAGGTAAAGAATGGACAGCAGGAATATGTACGTCCGGTTTTAGAGAGTGATTATACAACCATGCTGGAAAAAAACAGTAAAGTGCAATATATTTATGATGTTCCACAGAAACTTACTGCTCCTGTTCAAAAAAATGAAGTAATCGGCAAAGTACAGGTATATGCTGACGAAACGATGATTGCTGAACAACCGTTGTATGCGGACTGGGAAGTAAAGGAAAGAACCTATCTGTTTGTGCTTGGAAATATGGCAAAACAATTCCTGCTCCGTTAAGAAATAAAGTGAAAAAAATGTAGAATACCCCTTGAAACTTGTGGACAAAAGGGATAGAATTATAATCGGTGTAAATTTGATTTTCTATAATCAAATCACATAAATAAATTTTTACGGAGGAGCGATTATGAGCAATTCAAAATTGTCAGCAAGAGAAAGAATCAATCAACTTCTTGATGACGCAAGTTTTGTTGAAATTGGTAGTAAGGTTAAGAGTCGTAATACTGATTTTAACTTACAGGACAAAGAAACACCGGCTGATGGCGTTTTGACAGGCTACGGTACAATTGAAGGTAATTTAGTGTATGTGTATAGCCAGGATGCAGCTGTTTTAGGTGGTTCTATCGGTGAAATGCACGCGAAGAAGATTGTAAAATTATATGAATTAGCAATGAAAGTAGGGGCTCCGGTGATTGGGTTGGTAGACTGTGCCGGTTTGCGTTTACAGGAGTCGACGGATGCATTACATGCATTTGGAGATGTTTTCATGCAGCAGACGCTTGCTTCTGGTGTGATTCCACAGTTGACAGGTTTGTTTGGAGTATGTGGTGGTGGAGCAGCATTCATTCCTACCTTGACAGATTTTACAGTTATGGTTGAGGATGGAGCTCAGCTGTTTGTTAACAGTCCGAATGCCCTGGCAGGAAACTATGCCGAAAAATGCGATACCAGTTCCGCAGCTTATCATGCAAAGGAGACCGGTATGGTGGATGTTGTTTGTGCTGATGATGTGGCAGCGTTAGCCCAGTTGAGACAGTTTATTACGATCTTGCCTGCGAATAACGAAGAGGATTTATCTTATGATGAATGTACGGATGATTTGAACCGTGCAGTGGCTGTCGCAGGCTGTGCAGATGACGGAAAGGCAGTTTTGACAGCAATATCTGATAATCAGTTCTTCCTTGAAACAAAAGCAGAATATGCAGCAGATATGGTAACCGGTTTTATCCGTTTAAATGGTGTGACGGTCGGATGTGTAGCAAATCAGGTGAAGGTATCGGAAGGTATGCTCACAACAGCCGGAGCTGATAAGGCAGCATCGTTTGTAACATTCTGTGATGCTTTTGCAATTCCTGTATTAACTCTGGCGAATGCAAAAGCCTGCAAGGCAACTATGGAAGAGGAAAAAACAGTTGCGAAAGCTGTTTCGAAATTAATTTATGCTTATGCCAATGCAACGGTACCAAAGGTAACAGTCGTTACAGGTGAGACATTTGGTTCCGCGTATGTGGCTATGGGATCAAAATCATTGGGCGCTGATATGGTATTCGCATGGCCGGATGCTAAGATTGGTATGATGGATGCGAAGCTTGCTGCGAAGGTAATGTATGAAGATGCAGCAGTAGCAGCTAAGAAGGCTGCGGAATATGACGGCTTACAAAATAGTGTGCTTTCTGCGGCAGAGCGTGGCTATGTGGATGATATCATTGAGCCTGAAGCTACCAGAAAGAGAATGATTGCAGCGATGGAAATGTTGTTTACAAAGAGTGAAGACCGTCCATCGAAAAAACATGGAACAATATAGAGGGGTGATTAGATGAAGAAAAAACTTGCTTTATTGATTAGCCTCATCATTGCTGTCTTTGCCGTTTCATCCGTTTCGGTTTCTGCTTCACAATACAGTGAAGAAAATAATGCGAAATACATAGAAATTGCCCAGTATTATGCATCTATTTTCCCAAGTATTTCTCAGGAAGATTATGATTCTATAAAAGAATCAGGTCAGATTGATGAAGTAATGATGACAGCAGGAGATTCCTGGTATTCCATAGCGGAACAGCTTGGTACATATCAGTCACTGGGAGAAGCTACTGTTGAATTGCAGGGTAGTGATGTTGTTGTAACTACACCATTGATCTGTTCAGAAAACACAGGATATTTTATCTGTACCTTTGATGGTGAGATTCCAATGGATACCCTGTATCAATCCGGTGAAACCAAGAGTATGGTTTACTCTTTAACACCAAGCTTGAATGCAGAAGATTCAACTGGTCTTGGAACGAAGATGAAAAACGCAAGTTTGAATACCTTAATGGGTATGGGAACGGTATTTTTGGTTTTAGTCTTTATTTCCTTAATTATCTATCTTTTGGGTTTTGTTCCTAAGTTATTTGAGAAAGAGAAAAAAGAAGAAAAGCCACAGCCGGCTGTTCCGGGACCGACTCCTGGTTTGGCACCACAGACAGCAACCGTTTCTAACCAGGATGCATTAGTAGCAGTAATTACAGCAGCAGTTGCAGCAGCAATGAGTGAAGAAACAAATACTGCAGTTACAACTGACCAGTTAATCGTTCGTTCGATTAAGCGCACAAGCAATAGATAGTGATATTAGGAGGAAAATAAATATGAAAAATTATAAAATTACAGTAAATGGTGTAGCATATGACGTAGCAGTAGAAGAGGTTGGTAGTGTAGCAGCTCCTGCAGCAACAGCTCCTGCGGCAGCTCCGGCTCCGGCAGCAGCTCCTGCAGCTCCAAGTGGTGCAGCCGGTTCTGTTCAGGTAGTAGCTCCGATGCCAGGTAAGATTTTAGCTGTAAAGGCAAACGTTGGTACTGCAGTGAAACGTGGCGATGTTGTAATGGTATTAGAAGCTATGAAGATGGAAAACGAAATTGTAGCTCCTGAAGACGGTACAGTAGCCAGCGTGAATGTAGCAGTTGGTGATTCTGTTGAAGCTGGTGCAACTTTGGCAACATTAAACTAGTCACTCATTCGGGAGGTCATATAACATGGATTACGTTGTAAATACATTACAAAACCTTGTTGGCCAGACAGCATTTGCAAATTTAACATGGGGAAACTACATTATGATTGCAGTCGCTTTGATATTCTTATATCTGGCAATTGCAAAAGAATATGAACCTTTGCTTCTCGTACCAATTTCGTTTGGTATGCTGCTGGTTAACATTTATCCACAGATTATGGAAGAAGGCGGCTTGTTGCATTTCTTCTATTTGTTAGATGAGTGGAGTATTTTACCATCCCTTATCTTCCTGGGCGTTGGTGCGATGACAGACTTTGGTCCGTTGATTGCGAACCCTAAGAGCTTCCTGCTCGGTGCAGCAGCTCAGTTTGGTATTTATGCAGCTTATTTCTTTGCTATTTTATTAGGATTCAATGATAAAGCTGCAGCAGCCATTTCGATTATCGGTGGTGCGGATGGTCCTACCTCTATCTTCTTAGCAGGTAAACTGGGACAAACAGAATATATGGGACCGATTGCAGTTGCGGCATATTCCTATATGTCTCTGGTACCGATTATACAGCCGCCAATTATGCGTCTGTTTACAACAGAAGAAGAACGTAAGATTAAAATGGAACAGTTGCGTCCGGTTAGTAAATTGGAGAGAATTTTGTTCCCTGTTATTGTAACAATCGTTGTTTGTATTATTCTTCCTTCTACAGCACCCCTGGTTGGTATGCTGATGTTAGGAAACCTGTTTAGAGAATCCGGCGTTGTAAAACAGTTGTCAGAGACGGCATCCAATGCGTTGATGTATATCGTAGTTATCTTGCTTGGTACATCGGTTGGTGCTACGACTAGTGCAGAGAACTTTTTGAAAGTCGATACATTAAAGATTGTAGCCTTAGGCTTGATTGCTTTTGCTATTGGTACGACAGCAGGTGTTTTATTTGGTAAACTTATGTGTAAATTGACCGGTGGTAAGATTAATCCATTGATTGGTTCAGCCGGTGTGTCTGCTGTGCCGATGGCAGCACGTGTATCACAGAAGGTAGGTGCGGAAGCCGATCCTACAAACTTCTTATTGATGCATGCAATGGGACCTAACGTTGCCGGTGTTATTGGTACTGCGGTTGCGGCCGGTACTTTCATGGCAATCTTTGGAGTATAATAATAGGAGGTTAGTATAATGGCTATTGAGAAAAAACCAGTTAAAATAACGGAAACAATACTTCGTGATGCACATCAGTCTTTGATTGCGACACGTATGACAACAGATCAGATGTTGCCAATTATTGAGAAAATGGATAAGGTTGGATACCATGCAGTGGAGTGCTGGGGTGGAGCAACCTTTGATGCATCCCTTCGTTTCTTAAAAGAAGATCCATGGGAAAGACTTCGTAAATTAAAAGATGGTTTCAAAAATACGAAATTGCAAATGCTCTTCCGTGGACAAAACATCCTTGGTTACAATCATTATGCAGATGATGTAGTAGAATACTTTGTACAGAAATCAATTGCAAATGGTATTGATATTATCCGTATTTTTGACTGCTTAAATGATATCCGTAACCTGGAGACGGCAGTAAAAGCTGCTCAAAAAGAGGGCGGACATGCACAGATTGCATTGTCTTATACATTAGGTGATGCATATACATTGGATTACTGGAAAAATATTGCAAAAGAAATTGAGGATATGGGTGCTCATTCTCTGTGTATCAAAGATATGGCAGGTCTGTTGACTCCATATGCTGCAACTGAACTAGTAACAGCATTAAAAGAGTCTGTTCAGATTCCAATTGATCTTCATACTCACTATACAAGTGGTGTGGCTTCTATGACTTATATGAAAGCAGTAGAAGCAGGATGTGATATTATTGATACTGCTATGTCCCCATTTGCATTGGGTACATCACAGCCGGCAACAGAGGTTATGGTTGAAACATTCAAGGGAACTCCGTATGATACTGGTCTGGATCAGAAATTATTGGCTGAGATTGCTGATTATTTCCGTCCGATTCAGGAAGATGCTCTTGCAAGCGGTTTATTAAATCCAAAAGTAATGGGTGTTAATATCAAAACATTAATGTACCAGGTACCTGGCGGTATGTTGTCCAATCTTGTTTCCCAGTTAAAAGAAATGGGACAGGAAGATAAATACTATGATGTATTAGAAGAAGTACCACGTGTAAGAAAAGACTTTGGTGAACCACCATTGGTAACTCCATCTTCTCAGATTGTAGGTACACAGGCTGTATTGAATGTAGTATCCGGCGAACGTTACAAGATGGTAACAAAAGAGTCGAAGAAGTTATTATCCGGTGAATTTGGTAAGACGGTAAAACCTTTTGATAAAGATGTTCAGAAGAAATGTATTGGTGATGTGAAACCAATTACCTGCCGTCCTGCTGATTTGATTGAGCCTCAATTACCAAAATTGGAAGAAGAGGTTGCTCCTTGGAAACAACAGGATGAAGATGTATTAACATATGCTTTGTTCCCACAGGTTGCAATGGATTTCTTTAAATATCGTGATGCTCAGAAAACAGGCGTTGACGTAACAAAAGGAAATGCTGAAAATAAAACTTATCCGGTATAAAATTCAGGAGCCCACCGTTTTGCGGTGGGCTTTTCGTATTCTTCATGAACTCTATTGATTTTAGATAAAAAACACGGTAAACTATCACATAGTAGAAAAATACATTTGGAGAAGTACATGAGAAATGTTATTGTTGTAGGCGGTGGAGCTGCCGGTATGATGGCGGCCATTATTGCTGCCAGAGAAGGAAAGAATGTCACGTTGCTTGAACAGAATGAGAAACTGGGCAAAAAGTTATACATTACCGGAAAGGGTAGATGTAATGTCACAAATGCCGGTGACATGGAAGAATTGTTTTTCAATGTTGTGACGAATTCTTCTTTTCTATATAGTTCATTTTACGGTTTTACGAATACGGATATGATGACTTTTCTGGAAGAACTGGGGTGTCCGCTAAAAATAGAACGAGGAAACAGAGTGTTTCCGGTTTCAGATAAATCATCTGATGTGATACGGTCATTGGAATGGGAACTGAAACGATGTGGGGTATCTGTTCGATTACGAACAAAAGTGAAGCAAATACTGGTTGAGAATGAGAAACTGGTTGGTGTGTTATTAGAAAATCGGGAGAAAATAACAGCAGACTCCTGTATCGTAGCGACCGGCGGACTTTCTTATCCTTCAACAGGTTCGACAGGAGATGGATATCAATTTGCAAAGGAGTGCGGACATCAAGTTACGGATTTATCGCCTGCGCTTGTTCCCTATGTCGTGAAAGAAGCGCAATTGTGTAAACGTATGCAGGGGCTTTCCTTGAAGAATATCACTTTTACCTGCTACCTAAACAACAAAGTGAAGTATCAGGAATTTGGTGAAATGATGTTTACTCATTTTGGTATCACAGGACCGGTGGTATTAAGCAGTAGTGCCCATTTGAAAAAAGAGATGTTTTCGCAGACTCGGTTTGAAATAGATTTAAAACCGGCACTTTCCAGGGAACAACTGGATGCCAGACTGTTGAAAGATTTTCAGGAAATGAAAAACAAACGTTTTAAGAATGCTTTGGATAAGCTGCTTCCTAAGAAAATGATACCGGTTGTGCTGGAATTGAGTGGAGTGGATTGTGAAAAACAAATCAACAGTGTAACGAAAGAGGAACGGTTACGATTAATCGGTTTATTGAAGGCGTTTCCATTAAATCCGGTGGATGTGAGAGGCTTTTCAGAGGCAATTATTACACGAGGTGGTGTTCGGGTAAAAGAAATCAATCCGTCTACCATGGAATCAAAACTGGTTTCCGGGTTGTTTTTCGTTGGAGAAGTCTTGGATTTGGATGCTTTGACCGGTGGATATAATTTGCAGATCGCATGGTCAACGGCATATGCAGCAGGCTGTTCCTGCTAAAATAATAGAAATGTGAGGGAAAACAAGTGAAATATTCGATAGCAATTGACGGACCTGCCGGAGCAGGAAAAAGTACCATAGCAAAACAGGTAGCAAAGGATTTAGGATATATTTATGTTGATACCGGAGCGATGTACCGGGCTATGGCATATTATTTTATATCAAATGAGATAGCGCCGGGAGAAACAGAGAAAATTGAAGAATCCTGTTTTGAGATTGAAATCAGGATTCAGTATGTGGATGGAGTGCAGCAAGTAGTTTTGAATGGTGAAAACATTACAGATAAGATTCGTGCAGAAGAAGTTGGAAACATGGCATCCCAAATCGCAGTGATTCCGTGTGTTCGGATGAAACTGGTAGATTTGCAGAGAACTTTGGCTCAGAAGGAAAATGTTATTATGGATGGCAGGGACATTGGCACATATGTGTTGCCGGATGCAACCTGTAAGATTTATTTAACGGCATCATCTGCTGAAAGAGCGAGAAGACGTTATGCAGAACTTTTTGAAAAAGGGATTACCTGTGATATGGACGAGATTGAAGCAGATATTATTGCTCGTGATGAAAGAGATATGAATCGCGAATTTGCACCGCTGCGTCAGGCAGAAGATGCTGTATATCTGGATTCTTCTGATATGAGTATTGATGAAGTGGTAACTGCTATTAAAAATTTATTTGATAAGGTGATGACAGAACAATGAACGTAAGATTAGCGAAGAGTGCCGGTTTTTGCTTTGGAGTAAAACGTGCAGTGAATAAGGTTTATGAAGAGGCAGGAAAGGAACATGTCTATACGTATGGACCGATTATTCATAACGAAGAAGTGGTGGCTGACCTCGAAGCAAAAGGTGTTCGTGTGATTCATAATTTGGTAGAGATGGATGCCTTAGAGGAAGGGACTATGATTATTCGTTCTCATGGTATCGATAAAGCAACTTATGACCGAATGCAGGAAAAGGGACTGCGCGTCATCGATGC
The DNA here is from genome assembly GCA_051878935.1 of Lachnospiraceae bacterium. Lineage (GTDB taxonomy): Bacteria > Bacillota > Clostridia > Lachnospirales > Lachnospiraceae > CANQDT01. The sequence goes on from JBJELB010000062.1 coordinate 22,166, forward strand.
AACCTGTCCATTTGTATTGAAAATTCATAAAATAGTACAGGAAGAGAGTGAAAAGGGAAATCATATCCTTATAATAGGAAACAAACATCACCCGGAGGTGGAAGGAATCAAAGGGTGGAGCGTGACAGAACCTGTTGTGATAGAATCGTTAGAAGAGGTAAACCAACTTTCTTTTGACCCGGCAGAACCGATATCAGTTGTAGCACAGACGACATTTAATTACAAGAAATTTCAAGATATAGTTGAAAAAGTTCGTGAAACGTATTATAATAATTCTGTTTATAATACCATCTGTAATGCAACAGAGGAGCGTCAATTAGAGACGCGCGAATTGGCAGCGTCGGTTGATGCCATGATTGTGATAGGTGGTAAAAGTAGCTCGAATACACAGAAGCTATTTGAAATAAGCAAAAGTGCATGTGCAAATACTTACTATATTCAGACACTCGATGACTTGGATTTATCGGATTTCCGATCCATTCGTGACGTAGGTATTACCGCAGGGGCTTCGACCCCAAATAATATTATCAAGGAGGTTTACGGTAGCATGTCAGAAAAAAGTTTTGATGAATTATTAGAGGAAAGCTTAGTTACAATACGAAATGGAGAGGTAGTCAATGGTACAATCATCGACGTAAAAGAAGATGAGATCGTTTTAAATATTGGTTACAAGGCTGATGGTATCATCACCCGTAATGAATATACAAACTCTGTCGGTGTTGATTTAAGAGACGAAGTTAAAGTTGGCGACACTTTGGAAGCAAAAGTATTGAAAGTGAATGATGGCGATGGACAGGTCTTATTGACATATAAGAGACTGGCTGCTGAGAAAGGTAACCAGAGACTGGAAGAAGCATTTGAGAATAAAGAAGTTTTAACTGCAACAGTATCCAGCGTAGTATCCGGTGGGTTAAGTGTTGTGATTGATGAAGCAAAGGTATTTATTCCTGCCAGTCTCGTTTCTGATACTTATGAGAAAGATTTAACGAAATTTGCAGGCCAGGAGATTTCGTTTGTTATTACTGAGTTTAACCCTCGCAAACGTCGCGTGATCGGTGACAGACGTCAGTTAATCGTTGCTGAGAAAATGGAGAAACAAAAAGAATTATTTGCTCGTATTTCTGTAGGCGATAAGGTAACCGGTACAGTTAAGAATATTACTGATTTTGGTGCATTTATTGATTTAGGTGGTGCAGATGGTTTACTTCACATCTCTGAAATGAGCTGGGGACGCATTGAGAATCCGAAGAAGGTTTTCAAAGTTGGTGAAGAAGTTACCGTATTGATTAAAGATATCAATGAAGATAAGATCGCACTTAGTATGAAATTCCCTGAGTCAAATCCTTGGACAAATGCAGAAGAGAAATTTGCAGTAGGTAACGTTGTTACAGGTAAAGTTGCCCGTATGACAGATTTTGGTGCATTCGTTGAGATTGAGCCTGGTGTAGATGCTTTATTGCATGTTTCCCAGATTGCCAGAGAGCGTATCGAAAAACCTGCAGATGTTTTAGCATTAGGTCAGGAAGTAGAAGCTAAGATCGTTGACTTTAAGTTAGAAGATAAGAAAATCAGCTTAAGTATGAAGGCTTTATTACCAGAATCTGAACCAGCTGAAGCAGTGGTTGAAGAACAAGTAGAAGTAGAAGAATAAGATTTTGAAGCTGCCTGTTATGTTGCATAGCAGACAGCTTTATTATTTTACGAAAGAAATATATGAAACAAGTTTTTTAAATAAGAGTGAAGTGTTGTGCTGTCAAATAAATCATCACGATATGGTGTCGTAGTATAGCAGGTTTCTTTGGTTGCCTTTTGTTTATTCCGGTTATCAACACAAGAAGCAAGTGCTAAAGGGATACAACGATCCTCTGATGGTAAGTATACATAATTGCGATAATCGGCATAATAATTCCTAATCTGCTGATTTGGTAAAGAAATGTGTACCGCTAAAGTGTCGGAGTCCATTCCAGGAGAATCCAGTAAAAAAGCGATGCTTTCCAGATGAAAGACTGGCAAATGGATAGAAGGCTTGATCGATACCAATAACATATCGTTTTGTCTCGAATAATTCGAAATATGAAATTCCCCATTCGCGAGAGATGCAAATAAGCCAAGATATGTGACCGTAAGCAGCCCGGATACATCATCAGCATTGTGCTGCAATAACGCTGACTCACGAATCGCGTCTTTTGTCTTTAAATAAATAAAATATTCTTTGATCAAATCCTTTCCGGAAACATAGTGAACTCTTCTGTGGTGGAAAAAGGTCTCGATATCCACTTGCGATAAGTGGTTAAGCTGTAACTGCTTTTTGTAAGCCCGAGCTAATATATAATAATCAACACTGGTAAATTGGTCGAAATCGACAGATAGTTGTAATGTGTCTGCCCGTTGTTTGATAAATGGGATATCAAAACGGTCACCGTTATAATGACACAAATGAGTAAATGGTTCGCAAAATTCATAAAAAGATAGAATGAGATCTGCCTCACTTTCTCCGTCATCATTAAACCATTGTATCATATGCCAATCATCATCGGAAAAATAGATTGCACCAATCAGGTAAAGAATCGCAGCACGTGACTGTAATCCTGTTGTTTCAATATCAAAAAAGAGAGAAGATGCTTTTTGTTCTTCACTTTGAAAAAAACCGATATTCAATTGTTTATCTAAGGTAGTATGTATGGTTTTCATAAAGCGCAGCCCTCCCTGATAGTTGGATTATATCATTTTTCATCAAGAAAATCAACCAAAAACAGAACAAACATTCGATTGCTGACTTGCTTATCCTTGGGAAGTGTGATATACTTTTTCGTGATAAATGAACGTTAGAAAGAGAGATAAATAGGTGTTGTTATGATAGCATATGTGAAAGGCGAGTTAATGACCTGCAGAGATGGGGTTGCCATTATAGATAATCATGGAATAGGATATCAGATAAGGACTTCAGCGACGACGATTAGTCAGATACAGGGTAAACGAGAGGTAGTATTACATACTTATTTACACGTTAGAGAAGATGCGATGGAGTTGTATGGATTCGCTAATGAAGAAGAACTTGCCACGTTTGGTCTGTTGATTGGTGTAAATGGGGTGGGACCGAAAGTTGCTCTGGCTATTTTATCCTCTCTCTCTGTTCAAGAATTATATTACGCAGTGATGAGTGATGACGAAAAGACGATTGCAAAATCACCAGGTATTGGTCCAAAGGGTGCCAAGAAGATTATTTTAGAACTCAAGGATAAGTTGGACTTTGAGGATTTCTTACAGGATTCTTTACAAGGGGAGACAGTGGTTACTTCCACTACTTCTTCGGATACGGTCAATGAAACGGTTATGGCATTGGTATCTTTGGGATACTCGAATAGTGATGCATATAAGGCGATATCATCGGTTCCGGATGCTAACAATATGGATACATCCACTTTGTTAAAAGAAGCATTGAAGAAATTTATGACAATCTGATTTTGGGGTAAGATATGAAAGATAGAATGATTACAACAGAAGTTATGGACGAAGAAAAGAAAATAGAGAATCATTTGCGTCCACAAACTTTAGATGACTATATCGGACAAGAACGAATGAAATCGAATCTAAAGATTTTCATAGAAGCAGCAAAGATCCGTCATGAATCTTTAGACCATGTGCTTCTCTACGGACCGCCGGGATTAGGAAAGACGACGATGGCAGGAATTATTGCGAATGAGATGGGTGTGAATCTCAAAATTACGTCCGGTCCTGCGATAGAGAAACCCGGAGAGATTGCCGCTATTTTAAACAGCCTCCAGGAGGGGGATGTTCTCTTCATTGATGAGATTCACCGCTTGAATCGTCAGGTGGAAGAGGTCTTGTACCCGGCAATGGAGGATTATGCTATTGATATCATGATTGGAAAAGGGGCAACCGCCCGTTCCATACGGTTGGATTTACCCCGTTTTACATTGGTAGGAGCGACAACGCGTGTTGGTATGTTGACAGCGCCGCTGCGTGATCGGTTTGGTGTTGTGAATCGATTGGAAATGTACACAATAGAAGAATTAACAAAGCTGATACTTCGTTCTGCCTCCATTTTAGATGTGGAGATTGAGCAGGATGGTGCTTTGGAGCTTGCGAGACGTTCAAGAGGTACCCCTCGTCTGGCGAATCGTTTTTTGAAGAGAGTTCGTGACTATGCACAGGTTCAGTATGATGGCATTATTACCAGTGGGATAGCGAGTGTAGCCTTAAATGCCCTGGATGTGGACTCTTTTGGATTAGATCAGAATGACCGGAGTATTCTTATGACAATGATTGATAAATTTATGGGTGGTCCGGTCGGACTGGATACTCTGGCAGCCGCAATTGGAGAGGATGCCGGAACAATTGAAGATGTATACGAACCATATCTGATACAAAATGGGTTTATCCAGCGAACACCGAGAGGACGAGTTGTTTTACCATTTACGTACCATCATTTTGGATTGCCATATGAACAAAAAGAGAACGATGAGGAGTAATATGAAAAAACCGGAAGTTTTAGCGCCAGCCGGTTCGTTTGATGCTTTACGTGCAGCGATTTGTGCCGGTGCCGATGCAGTATATGTTGGAGGAAGCCGTTTTGGTGCAAGAGCGTATGCCGATAATTTTAATCAGGACGAATTGTGCCGGGCAATCGAATATGTTCACCGGTATGGGAAAAAGCTGTATTTAACGGTAAATACACTTTTCAAGGAAGCTGAGAGACAGGAACTATATGAATATCTGTTGCCCTATTACCAGTGTGGTCTGGATGCTGTGATCGTTCAGGATATGGGTGTTGCAACTCTTATACGGCGGTGGTTTCCGGATATGGAACTGCATGCCAGTACACAGATGATGATTACCGGTGTGGATGGCGCACTGGCCTTAAAAGATATCGGTGCCGTCAGGATTGTGCCGGCCAGAGAATTAAGTCTGAAAGAAATACGAGATATCAAAGCATCTGTCGATATAGAGATTGAAACCTTTGTTCATGGTGCACTTTGTTACTGTTATTCCGGTCAATGCTTTTTAAGCAGTATGATTGGAGGGAGAAGTGGCAATCGTGGACGGTGTGCACAACCGTGCCGTCTGCCATATGATACCGGGTGGGGAAAAGACTATAGTCTGAGTCTTAAGGATATCTGTACCATTGATTGCATACCTGATTTGGTATTGGCAGGAATTGATTCATTTAAGATTGAAGGAAGGATGAAGAGCCCTTTTTATGTTGCTTTGGTAACTTCTATGTATCGTAAGTACCTGGATCAATATTGGGATGCTCCGGAGAAGACTTTTGAGGTTTGTGAGCAGGATAAGATACAACTGTTAGATGCTTTTAATCGTGGAGGATTTTCTAAAGGATATTATTATCGGCATAACGGTGCGGATATGATGTCAATGGACAGACCGAATCATCAGGGTGTTTACTTAGGCAGGATTGAGCAAATTCGTCAGAATTACATTGAGTTTACAGCACAGCAGGATATTCAGCCTCAGGACATCATCGAGATTTCCGTTCCGGGGAAAGAACCGGTTGTTCTGACAACTACAGCAGCTGTAAAAAAAGGAAAAACTGCTTCTGTAAAGGCGATGAGAATCAGAGATTTATCGGTTGGCCTTACGGTATACCGGACCAGAAATCATACGCTTATTCATGATGTCGAAAGCAGATTCCTGAATCAGGATAAGCAAATCCCTATCTCTCTTTCCGCAGAGTTTCAATTGGGTAAGCCTGCAAGAGTCACAGCCACTTATGGAAAATATGAAGCTTCTGTATTTGGACAGATTGTGCAAAGGGCGAGTAAACAGAGTGCAACACCGGAAGATGTCAGAAAGAAACTGTCTTCTACAGGTACAACCGTTTATGATGTGGAGAAAATGGACATTTTTTTGGATGAAGGTGTTTTTTTACCTGTGAAAGAATTGAAAGCATTGCGCAGGGCTGTATTGGAAGCGCTGGAAATGAAAATCGCAAATAGTTATGCCAGAATACCGATGGAAAAAGATGATTTTCATGAGCGTGTAAGGTGTAAAAATCAGTTGTATTCAAGTGACTCTTCTGACATGTCGCAATGTGTCGTATCTGTCTGTGATAAAAGTCAGCTTGCAGTTGCTTTGAAGAATGAGTTGGCAGAACGAATTGAGGTTCCGTTTTCTTTATATTCTTTGCAGGATTGGGAAAAGATAATTATAAAATGTCATGCTGCCGGAAAATCGATATATATTATTTTTCCGAAAGTGTTCAGAACAAAACAGCGCAAAGCGTTGATCGAAAATCAGGAACTCTTTTTATCGCTGGATTTTGATGGTGTTGTGGTTTCTAATCTGGATGCACTGTATTTTGTTTCGAAGACACTTGCAGTTCCGAAACCGCTGATTCTTCAGCATACATTGTATGCTTATAACCGGATTGCGATTGATTTTTATGAAAGAAATTTCCCTGTATCCGGTATGGTTATGCCAATGGAGTTGAATAAACAGGAGCTTAAGACACTTCCATTTCAACATCCTGAGATACAGTTATATGGACGTATGAGTGTTATGATTTCTGCAGGTTGTCAGAAGAAGAATCGTGGTTTGTGTGATCATAAAGAGGAAATCGTTCGGATACGTGATCGTTATGGTAAAGAATATCCGGTCATCACGCATTGTCAGGAATGTTATAATGAGATGTTATATTATGAGCCGGTGAATTTGTTATCAGAATACCATACCTTACGGAGTATGGGAATTGATACGTTCCGGCTGGGCTTTACGACAGAAACTGCAGAAGAAACGGAACAGGTGTTAAAGGATACCGGAGAAGTGTTTATGGATTTCCATCAAGCTATAAAACGGTCTTATCTGGGACATTTTGATAAGGGGATTGAATAACGGATGAAAACAATTATAACTGATATTTCAAGCTATGTTATCGTGATCTTAGGGGTGCTTTATACGCTGCAATGCTTCTTTGTTTTTCGTTATCATGATGAAGAGGTTGTAGAGAGAAAACTGAACAAACAGTATCGCAGGTTGATTTTGCTTCAGCTTATTTGTTATGTTGTTTTATATATTCAGCTGAGTAATGTTTACATCCTGATCTTTTGTGTCTTGCAGCTGCTGTATAATATGCTGATTCGTTCCGTTTATTTCCGGGCTTACAAAAGTGCATCCAAAATGATAGCCAATAATATGTGCTTTTTGATAAGCATTGGATTAATTATGCTGACCAGGTTGTCTTTATCCATCGCAATGCGTCAGTTTATGATGATTTGTATTGGGACAGTTCTTAGCCTGTTGGTTCCCTATATAATGGTAAATGTAAAGTCACTTCATAAATTCGCATTTGGATATGGAGTCCTTGGTATTATATTATTGGCAACCGTATTTGTTATTGGTGTTACGAAGAATGGTTCGACGAACTGGGTGAGAATCGTATTGGGAAGTTTTTCGTTTTCCTTTCAACCATCGGAATTTGTTAAAATACTATTCGTATTTTTTGTAGCAGGGATGTATGCGAAAAGTATCAGCTTTCGTCAGATTGTAATAACGACCATTGTTGCAGCTATTCATGTACTGATTCTCGTGTTAGAGACAGATTTAGGTGCAGCCCTTTTGTTCTATGTTGTGTATTTAGTAATGCTGTATGTTGCAACAAATAAGAAACGGTATTTCTTTGGAGGGCTTCTGGCAGGCTGTGTAGCAGCATGGTGTGCATATGGATTGTTTTCCCATGTACAGATTCGTGTAGCAGCATGGCAGGATCCATGGAGCTGTATTGATGGAGCCGGATACCAGGTAGCACAGTCTTTGTTTGCAATCGGAACCGGAGGTTGGTTCGGAACAGGACTCGCTCAAGGGATGCCGGATAGTATACCTGTAGTAGAATCGGATTTTATCTTTTCGGCCATTGCTGAAGAATTAGGACTTTTCTTTGCATTGTGTCTGCTGCTGATTTGCATCAGCTGTTTTGTGTTATTTATCATGGTGGCCATGCGTATTCGCAGAACTTTTTATAAGCTTCTGGCAATGGGATTCGGTATGTGTTATATCTTCCAGGTATTCTTGGCAGTTGGAGGTGTAACCAAATTTATTCCGTCAACCGGTGTAACATTACCGTTTATTAGTTATGGAGGAAGTTCTATATTGGCTTCCATGATACTGTTCCAGCTGCTTCAGGGTCTGTATATGATTGCGAAAAGAGATGAGGAGATGCTGAATGAAGAAAAAAATGATGAAGGACAAACCCGTCCAAAACCGGGAAGTTCGGGAGGAAAAACAGAAAAAACAAATGAATCCATCGTCAGAATCAAACCGGAACGCTGATTCTCAGATTTCGGAAAAACCAAAACGTCATACGAATCGGCAGATCATTCTGGTTACCTATATAGTCATCGGTTTATTTCTGGGTATGATGGGATACATTGTTCATTACGTTGTTTCAGACAGCAGTGAAGTGATTACGAATTCCTATAACAAGAGAATTACATTATATGAGAAAAAAGTGGAAAAGGGAAAGATTATAAGCCGGGATGGTGCTGTTTTGGCGGAAACACGGGAAACAGAGGATGGCGAGGAATATCGCTATTATCCATATGGAAGGGAATATGCTCATGTTGTTGGTTATTCTGCGAAAGGAAAAGCCGGATTGGAAGCTTCCATGAACTTTCATTTGTTATCTTCTCATGTCAATCTGTTTGACCGGATTCGTTTTAATCTTAACGATCAAAAACTGAAGGGGGATAATGTAGTAACAACACTGGATTCCCGTTTGCAAAAGGTGGCATATGATGCGTTAGGAGACCGGAAGGGTGCTGTAGTTGTTATGGAGAGTAAGACGGGTAAAATATTAGCGATGGTTAGTAAGCCGGATTATGATCCGAATCAGATAGCGGAGCAGTGGGATTCCATAGTTTCAGAAGATGATGATACTTCTGCGCTTCTGAATCGTGCAACGCAAGGACTGTATCCGCCCGGCTCTACGTTTAAGGTGCTGACAGCACTGGAATATATGAGAGAACATCCGGATTATAAAAAATATGAGTACGTCTGCCAGGGAACAACTGAATTTGAGGGTGTTCCGCTATCCTGTTATCATCAGACTGTACACGGACAGGTTAATTTAAAAGAATCGATTGCGCATTCCTGTAATACTTCTTTCGGAAACATTGGAATGCAGCTTCAGGCATCTTCGTTTCACAAATTCTGTGATAGCTTTTTATTTAATAAGGAACTGCCTTATGATGGTGAATATAAAAAGAGCGTCTTTGAGCTGGATCGTCATTCGAAAAAGGCGGATTATGCACAGACCGCGATTGGTCAGGGGAAAACTCTGATCACTCCTTTGCATAATGCTATGATTATGCAGACAATTTCCAATGGTGGGGTTATGATGAAACCAATACTGATTGACCGTTATGAGAATTACAGTGGTTCCCTAGTTCGGAAATTTACTCCTGAGTCGTATAAAAAAGTCTTGGAAACTGAGGAAACAGAAAGTATCAGTGATTCATTGAGGGAAGTTGTCAATTCAGGAACAGCCAGTGCTCTGGCAGGTGCCGGATATGAGGTTGCAGGCAAAACGGGCTCTGCTGATGTCGAAGAAGGGAAAGCGGCCCATGCTTGGTTTACCGGATATACACCGGTGGATGATCCTGAAATTGTTGTAAGTATTGTTGTTGAGAATGCAGGGACCGGTAGTACTTATGCGGTACCAATTGCAAAACAGATTATGGATACGTACTATGAATCTGTTCAACACGCATCTTGAAAAATGAACGTATATGAGATATAATGTCATCTGATAGAGAAAAACACACCTGGGAGGAATTGCAATGATTGAAGCAACAAGCTGTGGTGGTGTGGTTATATTCAGAGGGAAAATTTTACTTTTGTATAAGAATTACAAGAATAAATACGAGGGATGGGTATTACCAAAGGGCACTGTCGAAGAAGGAGAGGAGTTTACACAGACTGCTCTCCGAGAAGTGAAAGAAGAATCCGGTGCCGATGCCACGATTATTCGTTATGTAGGAAAGAGCCAATATACCTTTAGTACGATGACTAACATTGTGAATAAACAGGTCCATTGGTATTTGATGAGTGCGAACAGTTATTACAGTAAGCCTCAAAGAGAAGAGTACTTTGTAGATTCCGGATATTATAAATACCATGAAGCATATCATATGCTGAAATTTGCCAACGAAAAACAGATGTTGGAGAAGGCTTATCAGGAATATCTTGAACTCAAGAAAAGTAACCTTTGGCAAAATAAAAAATACTTTAAAAAGTGATTGACAATGACCGGTTAGGATGTTATTATTATCTACGGTCACGCGAGCGGATGTGGCGGAATGGCAGACGCATCAGACTCAAAATCTGACGCTGGTGACAGTGTGCGGGTTCAAGTCCCGCCATCCGCATTTACCCATACCCAGATTTGGAATCTCCGACCTTTTCTTAGTATGTGGTTTATGATTGAATTAGGAGGATGTAATAATGATTACAAAGGAAATGAAACAAAAAATTATGGAAGAATATGGTCGTGTTCCTAACGATACAGGTTCTCCGGAAGTGCAGATTGCTCTTTTGACAGCACGCATTAATGACTTACAGGGACATTTTGCTAAGAACCCAAAAGATTATCATTCTAACAGAGGTCTTTTGAAGATGGTAGGTCAGAGACGTAATTTGTTAGCTTATTTAAAGGGAAAAGATATCGAACGCTATAGAACATTGATTGAGCGTTTAGGTTTAAGAAAATAGTGTTGATTAGGAGTTATCTTTGGATAGCTCCTTTTTCAAGTTAGGAGAAATAATTATGACAAAACAGTTTTCGATGGAATTAGCAGGCAGAACCCTGATGGTAGAAGTGGGTCGTGTTGCTGCTCAGGCAAATGGTGCAGCATTGATGCATTACGGTGATACGGTTGTATTATCGACAGCCACTGCATCTGAAAAGCCAAGGGAAGGAATTGATTTCTTTCCGTTAAGTGTTGAATATGAAGAGAAACTATATGCGGTAGGTCGTATTCCGGGAGGTTATTTAAAGAGGGAAGGCAAAGCATCTGAAAATGCAATTTTGACATCCCGTGTCATTGACCGTCCGATGCGTCCGTTATTCCCTAAAGATTATCGTAATGATGTAACTTTGAACAATTTGGTATTATCTGTGGATCCTGAATGCAGCCCTGAATTAACGGCGATGTTAGGTTCTGCAATTGCAACCGCAATTTCTGATATTCCGTTCGATGGACCAACTGCATCAACAATGATCGGTATGATTGATGGAGAATTGATTGTAAATCCTACATCCGCCCAGAAACAGGTTTCTGACTTGGCACTGACTGTTGCATCTACTCGTGAAAAAGTAATCATGATTGAGGCAGGAGCGAATGAAGTGCCGGAAGATAAGATGATTGAAGCAATCTTTTTGGCAGATGAAGTGAATAAGAAGATCATTGCTTTCGTTGATACTATTGTAGCAGAATGCGGTAAACCAAAGCATGATTATATTAGCTGCGAGGTTCCGGCTGAACTTTTTGCAAAGATGGAAGAATTAGTGCCACCTGCAAGAATGGAAGAAGCAGTTTTTACAGATGAGAAACAGGTTCGTGAGGAAAACATTCGTGTTATCAAAGATGAACTGGCAGAAGCATTTGCGGATAACGAAGAGTGGTTAGCTCTCATTGACGAGGCTGTATATAAATACCAGAAGAAGACGGTGCGTAAGATGATTTTGAAAGATCATAAACGTCCGGACGGTCGTGATATTAAAGAGATTCGTCGCTTATCTGCTGAGATTGACTGCCTGCCTCGTGTACATGGTTCTGCATTGTTCCAACGTGGACAGACACAAGTGATGACCATCACAACACTTGCTCCTATGTCAGAAGAACAGCGTTTGGATGGTATTGATGAATACGAGACATCAAAGCGTTATATGCATCATTATAATTTCCCGAGCTATTCTGTTGGTGAAACAAAACCATCCAGAGGACCGGGACGTAGAGAAATCGGACACGGAGCTTTAGCAGAAAGAGCATTGGTACCGGTCCTTCCATCAAAAGAAGAATTTCCATATGCCATTCGTACTGTTTCAGAGATTATGGAATCCAACGGTTCTACTTCACAGGGTAGTATTTGTGCTTCCTCTCTTTCCCTGATGGCAGCAGGTGTTCCAATTAAGAAAGCAGTTGCCGGTATTTCTGTTGGTCTGGTAACAGGAGAAACAGATGACGATTATTTAATCCTGACAGATATCCAGGGCTTAGAAGACTTCTTTGGAGATATGGACTTTAAGGTAGCAGGTACCGATGATGGAATTACTGCAATTCAGATGGATATTAAGATTCATGGATTAACAAGAGAGATTATTGAACAGGCAATTGCACGTACGAAGGAAGCCAGAACATATATTCTTCATGATGTTATGAATCCGGTGATTGCACAGGCAAAACCGGAGGTTGGACCATATGCACCGAAGATTCGTCAGATTAAGATCGATCCGGAGAAGATTGCGGATGTTATTGGACAGAAGGGTAAAACCATCAATGGTATTATTGATGAGACCGGAGTGAAGATTGATATCGAAGATGACGGTTCTGTTGCGGTATGCTCGAATGATCAGGAAATGATTGAAAAAGCAATCAAATTGATTCGCCTGATTGTAGATCCAATCGAAGTGGGTGCGGTATATGAAGGTACCGTTGTGAAGATTATCGATTGTGGAGCATTTGTCCATATTACACCAACGAAGGATGGTATGGTGCATATCTCTAAATTATCAAAAGAACGTGTAGCGAAAGTATCGGATGTTGTCAAAGAAGGCGACACGGTAAAAGTGAAGGTTCTTGAAATTGATCGCATGGGCAGAATTAACCTTAGTATGAAAGATGTTGAAGAGGAAGAATGTTAGGAACAGTTGTAAATATGGGCGCCGTCATTATTGGCGGCGCCCTTGGTCTTATATTAAAAAATGGAATTCCAAAAAAACTAGCTGACAGTCTAATGAGTGCCTTGGGATTATGTACCCTGTTTCTGGGTGTGAAAGGCAGTCTGGATGGAGAGAATTCGTTAATTTTGATTATCTCAATGGTACTGGGTACTTTGCTCGGAGAAGCCATTGATCTGGACAGTTATATGAATCGGTTCGGATTGTGGATGGAATCACGGTTCCGAAACCTGCCGTTTGGCAATGATAAAATTGCAGAAGGGTTTGTAACAGCCAGCCTATTATTCTGTGTGGGAGCAATGAGTATCGTGGGTTCCCTGGAAAGTGGATTAACCGGCAATCATGAGATTATCTTTAACAAATCCATGTTGGATTTTGTTGCTGCGATTCTTTTTGCCTCCTCCCTTGGGATAGGTGTACTGCTTTCTTCTCTGTTTGTCCTGGTGTACCAAGGAAGTATCGTGCTTTTGGCTCATTGGCTGGCACCGTATCTCACGGATTCCGTAATTAACGAGATGAGTTGTGTGGGCTCCGTCATTATCATTGGACTTGGATTGAATATGCTCGGAATCACAAAACTAAAGGTCATGAATTTCGTTCCGGCTATTTTCTTACCAATCATAATAACAGCAGTTATTTCCCTGTTTTAGAATTATATTTAAAGTATCATATCATTGAGGCATCGATTTGATGCCTTTTTATATTGTTTTTTCGTTATAAAAAGACTATGTACTCCATTTCTATCACATTTCATTACGTACCTCATAACAAAAATCGTCAACCGAAGTGTTTCATATATCTTTTTTAAGCCGTTTGGAAACGCCGGTACTTAGCTCCCGTTCTTTGGGAGCTTATGTACCGCTGCGTTGGAAATCGAGCGCGAGCGTGCTTAAAAAAGATATAGAAACACTGACGGTTGATTCAAAACTTGTCAGGGCGCGTTCATGATATACATAGAGTGCATAGCCTTTTTATTGGGACTTCACTTCTTTCCACAAATTATTGTAATATGCATCTGCCTCATCTCCAAGGAAAGAGAATGTTTCACAACGACTTATGATTTCTTCATCCGGGAAAGCAATTGTGTTGTTTTGCATTTCTTCCGGCATGAGTGCTTTTGCCCCCTCATTTGGAGTAGAGTAGGTGATATATTCAAAGTTCTTTAAAGCAATGTCTGGTCTGCACAGGAAGTTGATAAAGGCATGTGCACCATCCGGATTGGATGCATTCTTTGGAATTACCCATGAATCAATCCAGATATTGGAGCCTTCATCAGGAACGACATATTCAATGTTTGGGTTTTCCTGTTGAACATAGATTGCTTCTCCTGAATAAATAACCCCAAGAGCTGCTTCATTGCCTATCATCTTGTCACGCACCTGGTCAATCACATATGCCTGTACGAGAGGTTTCTGGTCAATGAGCAGTTGTTTGGCTTTTTCACATTCATTGACATCAGTTGTATTTAGAGAATAGCCGAGTTTTTTCTGTGCAACGGCGAAAGCGTCGCGAACGCTGTCCTGCATAAGAATCTGTCCTTTGTATTTTGGATTCCAGAGGATATCCCAGCTGGTTACAGGCTCAGTAACCATTTTTGTGTTATAAAGGATTCCGACGGTTCCCCAACAATAAGGAACAGAATATTCATTGTTTGTATCAAAGCCTTTGGAACTTTCAAAGTAGGATTCTCCAATGTATTTACTGTTTGGCAGCTTATCATAATCCAGTTTTTCTAACATATCTTCCTGTATCATACGTTGAATCATATAATCCGATGGACAGATTACGTCATATTTCACGGCTCCGGTTTTTACTTTCGGATACATAATCTCATTCGTTTCATATTCTTCATAGATGACCTCAATTCCTGTTTCTTTCGTAAACAGTGTGAGTACATCCGGGTCAAGATATTCGCCCCAGTTGTATACAACAATCTGATTGGAGGCAGGTGTACTGTCCGGATATCCGAGATAAGCAACGATAATGAGAGCAATCACAGCAAAACAACCCAAACCGCGTTTGAAATAGGTGACGCCTTTCGAAGAAGTATGTGTTACCTTTTTTTCTGTAGCCGGTCGTTTGTTGATAAACAGCAACAGCAATAATACAGTTAGAAAGAGAAGTGTTGATAATGCATACATCTCAGGCTTAATCCCTTTCCGGACTTCGGAATATATCTTCGTAGACAGTGTATTGATTCCGGCGCCTTTCGTAAAATGCGTGATGACAAAATCGTCGAGAGACATCGTGAATGCCAACAGAAATCCACTGATAATACCTGGCAGAATATCAGGTAATACTACCTTGCGAAAAGCATAAAACGGCGTTGCACCGAGATCGATCGCTGCTTCATAATTACTCTTGTTTGTTTGTTTCAGCTTTGGCATCACACTTAATATGACATAAGGAATATTAAATGTGATATGAGCAATCAGAATAGTAGCAAAACCAAGTTCAAAAACCGGAATGATTTCTGAAAAACGCAAAAACAGCAGCATAAGTGAAATACCGGTAACAATATCGGCATTCATCATAGGGATATTAGTACCTGCCAGTATCAAATTCCGTGGCCGTTTACGCATGGCGGTGAGACCGATGGCTGCTGCAGTTCCAATTAGCGTTGCTATCAGAGCGGATAAGATGGCCAACAGTAAAGTCATATATAATGCATTTAATATGGTTTCATCCTGGAACATGGACAGGTACCACTTCAGTGTGAATCCACCCCATTTGGCGCGTGACTTGGATGCATTAAAGGATAGAATCATCAAAGTGACAATAGGCGCATACAAGAGAAAGAAGATGATTGCCAGATAAAATTTTTCCAAAAAACGTTTTACCATAATGCAGCTCCTCCTCCGTCTTTATCGTATTTGGATGTAAATGCCATACTGATTAAAATAAGAATCATCAGTACCAGAGAGAGACCGGAACCGACATTCCAGTTATTGCCCTGCTTGAATTCCTGTTCAATGACATTGCCAATCAGGAGTACCTTGCTGCCGCCTAATAAGTCTGAGATTACAAATGTTGTCATGGCAGGTACAAATACCATAGTAACGCCACTGACAACACCGGGCATGGAAAGTGGCACAATAATCTTGCAGAAGGTCTGGAATGGGGTAGCACCCAGGTCACTTGCAGCACATATGACATCTTTATCAATCTTGGCAAGTGCGTTGTAAATAGGAAGTACCATAAAAGGTAGGAAGTTATAAACCATACCTAATATGATGGCACCGGGAGTGTTGATGATGTGAAGCTCCGGTAAATGAAGAAAACGGAGAATTACATTAATCACACCATTGTTTTCCAACAGATTTTGCCATGCCAGTGTTCTCAGTAAAAAGTTCATCCACATCGGTAAAATGAAAATAAACACAATGAAACTGGACTGATTCACATTCTTTTTATTCAAAATCATGGCGAGTGGATACGAAAGCACTAAACATATGATGGTACTGATAAAAGCAAGGAGCAAAGAGAGCAGGAGTGCTTTCATGTGCTCGGCTGTGGCAATCTGGGCTATATTTTCCAGAGTAAAGGAACCATCTTTTGTTGTGAAACCATAGTAAACGATCATAAATAAAGGAAGAATGATAAAAATGGCAAGCCAGAGAGTGTACGGATATGCGAAATATTTTTTATTCATCCAGTACCACCGCCTTTTCATCTTCAGACTCCGGTTTGTTCATAATCTGGATATTGAACGGAATGACATGAATGCCGACTTCTGTTCCTACGGGAACCATAGTTGTCGAATGAACGAGCCACTCATATCCATTTGCCATAACATCCATTTCATAATGAACACCCTTGAATATCAGAGATGTAACAGTTCCTCGAATCGTTCCTTCCTCCGGTTTTACCAGTTCTACATCCTCAGGGCGAATGACTACATCAACAGGATTGTTGTGCCCGAAACCTACATCCACACATGGGAAATTTGTTCCGAGAATACGAACGAGCTTGTCTTCCACCATGACAGCCGGAATGATGTTGCTGGAACCGATAAAGTCAGCAACAAAGGCGTTTTCCGGTTCATTATAAATGTTCTCAGGAGTCCCGATTTGCTGTATATAGCCCTGGTTCATAACAACAATCGTATCTGACATTGTCAGGGCTTCCTCCTGATCATGGGTGACATACACAAAGGTAATGCCTAATTCTTCTTTCAAACGCATCAATTCATATTGCATGTCCTGACGCATTTTTAAATCCAGAGCACCTAATGGCTCATCAAGTAACAGTACCTTTGGCTCGTTCACAATAGCGCGGGCAATTGCAATACGCTGTTGCTGACCGCCACTTAAAGAGTCAGGAAACCGGTTCTCAAATCCGTCCAAGTTGACGAGCTTGAGTGCATATTTGATTTTGTCCTGAATATACTGCTGAGATTTCTTCTTAATGCGCAGACCAAAAGCAATATTTTCAGCAATCGTCATATGGGTAAAAAGAGCGTATTTTTGGAAAACAGTATTTAACTGACGTTTATGAGGAGGTATCGTGCTGATATCCTTCCCATCGAAAATAACACGACCTGCGTCAGCAGTTTCAAAACCACCGATAATACGGAGTGTAGTAGTTTTGCCGCAACCACTCGGACCTAACAGTGTGATGAATTCATTTTCACGGATGTAAAGATTTAAATCATCCAATACCATTGTGTCACCGTAGGTTTTTGTGATATTTTGCAAATCAATTAATTTATTGTTTGCCATGTATGGAGTCCTCCCGTTTTAGTTAATTATAGTTTGAAATTCTTGAGTAAATCAGCAAGACTGGTAGCAGCTGCTTCACCGTCTGTATAGAGAGTTTCTTCCGGTTCGTCCACAATATCAGGTGTTTCTTCCGGTTGTATATCTTCCAGAGCTTTCATAGACAGACTGATCTTGCCGTCATTGGTGTTGAGAATTTTGACAGTGACTGTCTGACCTACCTTTAACACCTCGTTCGGAGATGAGATTCGTTTCTGACATATCTGGGAGATGTGTACCAGTCCGGACAGTCCGTTTCCAAGAGAAATAAAAGCACCATACGGCATTATGGTTTCAACGATTCCTTCCATTACGGTTCCCGGAATCATCATAGCAACAGCATGATGATGAGCGGCTTCCGCTTCCTCTTTCAAGATTACCTTTGCAGAGAGAACTAATTTTTGCTTTGCTTCATCAACAGTGATAACGCGTACCTGCAGTTTTTTTCCTACCCATTCACTGCAGTCCTCTACATAGTCTAAAGAAAGTTGGGAAGCAGGTATGAAGCCACGGATACCTTCGACATAGGCAATCACGCCTGCGTTAACTGCGTCTGTCACTGATACGGTAAGATTGGTCTGATTGCTTTCATATTCTCTCAATTTATCCCATGATAGTACCTGTACTGCTTCCTTCACAGATAATAAGATATTTCCCTGACCATCATCCATACGGACGACTGTTGCGGAGATGGAATCTTCTAATTTTACATCACGTAGAATAGAAAAACCTGGATCATTGCTGAGATTCGCAGCAGGAATCACTCCCTGGGTATAGTACTGCAAATCTACCGTTACTTCTTCTTCCGTGACACCAATCACAGTACCGGTCACAATATCGCCTTCCTGAATATCACGAAAGGAAGCATCTAATGCTTCTTTATAGTTATCCATAGATTCTGAATATAATTGTTCTGACATATGTTTTACCCCTTTCGAAAAATTACAACAATTATAGCACAACTCATTTTCATATGATAGTATTTTTCGAAAAAAGCATGAAGAAAAAATATAGCTCATATATATAGGAAGAAAGATAGTAAGTGGAGGAAAACAATGAAGAGTATTGACAGAGTACTTTCTTTATTGCTCAGTATGATTTTCTCATGTATGACGAGTGTGGTATTATTAGCAATTACTGCTTATTTTGTATATCTCCATGAGTGGAAGGGCACAGTTGTGGAAGGGATACTGGTAGGAATTCTGATTGTCAGTGGTGTCATATCAGGTGTGTTGATTCGTGCCCGGGGAGTGACGTATGGAGTCTGTATCTGTATCATAAGTTCTTTTCTCTACATAGTGTTGTATTACATGGTTTCTGTCCTGTTAAATCATGTTTTATACGGACAATCCGTCAAAGAAACTGCTCTTTCTTTTTTGTGTGTCCTGGGCGGAAATCTGTTCGGTTATGCTTTGTTGAAAAAGAATCAAAATTAAGGCTTTTAATCATAGGTCGAATATGATATAATACAACGGATTAAGATATCATATGATAGGAGGCGAGAGTATGAAACATATTAAGACTTTAACAGACAAAACGTTAAAGAATACGATGAAGACAGGTGGATGTGGCGAATGCCAGACATCTTGTCAGTCAGCATGTAAAACTTCTTGTACTGTAGGTAATCAAGTTTGTGAAAACAACAAATAATGCATGTACAATGAGAGGAGTATTTACAAATGATTCATCAGTATAAGAATAATGGATTCAACATTGTACTTGACGTTTGTAGTGGTTCCGTTCATGTGGTAGATGATTTAAGCTACGATCTGATATCCGTTTATGAAGGACACTCCTTAGAGGAAATTATTTCACTTTTGCCACAGTATGCAAAAGAGGATGTATGTGAATGTTATCAGGAAGTAAAAGAGCTGGTTGATCAAGGCCAGCTTTTTACTGAGGATATATATCAGAATTACATCATGGATTTTAAGAAACGCAAGACGGTAGTAAAAGCATTGTGCCTTCACATTGCTCATGACTGTAATCTGGCATGCAAATATTGTTTTGCAGAGGAAGGGGAATATCACGGAAAGCGCTCTTTCATGAGTGCTGAAGTGGGCAAAAAAGCACTTGATTTTCTGGTAGCCAATTCAGGAAACCGAATCAATCTTGAAGTCGATTTCTTCGGTGGTGAGCCGCTGATGAATTTTGATGTGGTGAAGGAAATCGTTGCATATGGCAGAAGCTTAGAAGAGCCTAACCATAAGAAATTCCGTTTTACTCTCACGACGAATGGTGTTCTCATCAATGATGATGTGATTGCGTTCGCGAACAAAGAAATGGATAATGTTGTATTAAGCTGCGATGGCAGACAGGAGATTCATGATCTCATGAGACCGACCAGAAATGGAAAAGGCAGTTATGATGTTATCATGCCAAAATTCAAAAAGTTTGCAGATTCCAGAAACCAGGAGCGTTATTATATCCGTGGAACATTTACACATAATAACCTTGATTTTGCGACTGATGTATTGCATTTTGCTGATTTAGGCTTTAAGCAGATTTCGGTAGAACCGGTAGTGGCACTTCCGGAAGAGTCCTATGCGATTCAGGAGGAGGATTTACCGATCATTATGGAGCAATATGATGTGTTGGCAAAAGAAATGGTTAAGCGTGAAAAAGAAGGAAGGGGATTTACTTTCTTCCACTATATGTTGGATTTGACTGGCGGACCTTGTGTAGCCAAGCGCCTGTCCGGATGTGGTTCGGGAACAGAATACCTTGCCGTATCGCCGGAGGGTGATTTATATCCATGTCATCAATTTGTCGGTTTACCAGAGTTTTTACTTGGAACGGTATATGAAGGAATTGAAAAAACAGATGTAGTTGATGAATTCAAGCTTTGCAATGTGTATGCAAAGGAAAAATGTAAAGAATGCTTTGCGCGGTTTTATTGCAGCGGTGGTTGTGCCGCAAATGCTTATAAATTTAAAGGCTCTATCAATGATACATATGATATCAGCTGTGAGATGGAGCGCAAGAGAGTGGAATGTGCAATTATGATAAAAGCCGCAGTAGCACAGGAAGAGGAGAATTAGTAGTATGAAAAAATTGAACAAAGGCAAAGCTGCCCTGTTACTGGTTCTGTTAATCGTAGTATCTACGTTTGGCGGTTACTTGTGTGCAGCTGGTATTGGTAAGGAACATAAGGGTAAAGCTTCCCATATTCTGTTAGGTCTTGACCTTGCGGGTGGTGTTAGCATCACATATGAAGTACAGGATAAGAATCCTACTGATAAAGAGATTGAAGATACCGTTTACAAATTACAGAAGCGTGTTGAGAACTATAGTACGGAAGCTTCTGTTTACCGTGAAGGTGACAAGCGAATCAGCGTTGAGATTCCGGGTGTTACCGATGCAAACCAGATTCTTGAAGAGTTAGGTAAACCGGGTAATCTGATTTTTGCTACGCTTGACGAAGAGTCACAGCAGATCAATCCGCTTTTGACCGGTTCTGACATTTTAAATGCGGATGCTACCACACAGACCGGTTCTGATGGAATCAAAGAGTATGTGGTATCTTTGGAATTCACACCGGAAGGAACTCAGAAATTTGCAGAAGCAACTGCAGCTAATATCGGAAATCAAATCTATATTATTTATGATAACCAGACGGTCAGTGCTCCTACGGTTCAGTCAGAGATTTCAGATGGCAAAGCTGTCATTACCGGTATGGAGAACTATGATACAGCAAACGAACTGGCTACAACAATTCGTATTGGTGCACTTCCGTTAGAATTGAAAGAAGTACGTTCTAATATTGTCAGTGCAAAGCTTGGTGATGAAGCAATTTCTACCAGTATCAAAGCCGGTGTTATCGGATTTGGTTTGATTTGTGTATTCATGATTGCATTGTATTTATTGCCTGGTTTCTTATCGGCATTGGCATTATTCATTTACTTAATTCTGATGCTTCTTGCATTGAATGGATTTAATGTAACACTTACTTTGCCTGGTATCGCAGGTATTATCCTTTCTGTGGGTATGGCGGTAGATGCAAATGTTATTATCTTTACCCGTATTAAAGAAGAAATCGGTGCAGGCAAGGATGTAAAATATGCAATCCGTGG
>JBJELB010000063.1:0-4142 GCA_051878935.1 Lachnospiraceae bacterium
CAAAAATCAATCCCACAGATTCAAGGTTTTCCTTGGATTTGTGGGATTTTTCTTTTATAGTTTTTGACTGCTTGCTACTTCCACAATGTTTCCAACCCCATTCAGCATCACGGTTGGGCGATAGGCAAAGGTTGATATTGTTTCCTGATTGGAAACACCGGATAGAACTAGCACTGTTGACATTCCGCACTCCATACCAGAAATGATATCTGTGTCCATTCGGTCTCCAACCATTACTGCTTCTGCCGAGTGACAGCCAAGAATATTCAATCCGGTACGCATCATCAGAGGATTCGGTTTTCCGCAAAAGTATGCCTGTTTCCCTGTTGCCAACTCAATTGGAGCCACTAATGCGCGACAGGCAGGGGCGATTCCATTTTCAATGGGACTGGAAATATCCGAGTTTGCACCGATTAGTTTTGCGCCATTGCGAACGAGATTGACTGCTTTGGTCAGCGTATCCAGAGAATAGGATTTCCCCTCGCCCACGACGACATAATCCGGATTTATATCGTTCATTGTAATTCCTGCGTCGTATAGCGCATTTAATAATCCCGCCTCACCAATGGCATAAACGGAACATCCGGGTGCCTGTTCTTTTAAAAATGCTGCTGTTGCGAGTGCGCTAGTATAAAAATGCTCTTCGGAAACATCTAATCCCATACGTGCCAGTTTCTGTTGTAATTCTCTGGGTGTAAAGCCGCTGTTATTTGTCAGGAACAGATACTCTTTTTTCTCCTGTTGAAGCCAATCAATAAATTCCACCACGCCGGGTAGTACCCGGTTTCCGTGGTAGATAACGCCATCCATATCACATATAAATCCTTTTTTTATGTTAAAATCAATCATGTTTTCACTCCTTATCTATATTCATTGTATTTTTGCACTTTGTCAGCAGCAGTCCGCTGGTGATGGCAGTCAATGGAGCTACTGTCACCAGTCCGAAGGAGCCGACTATGGTGTGGACGATTTCCGCCGCCACATATTTATAGTTGAGCATGAGTGCTACCGGCGTACCTTGTGCCATGAAAACCATGAGTAGGGCAATGTAGCTGCCGGAGTAGGCCAGCAGCAGCGTGGTAGTGGTTGAGCCGCAAGCTGCCCGCCCTACGGAAAAACCGGAGGAGATTGCTTCCTTTGCAGAGATATCCGGCTTCTTCTGCACTACCTCGCAAACGGCAGAGCAGATATCCACCGACAAATCCATAACCGCACCGGAGGAACCAAGGAAGATGGAGGCCACAAAGATTTTGGTCAGGTCCAGGTGCTGATAGCCGGCATACAGCAGGCTTTCGCTGGATTCCATTACAGCTCCGTGAATCCGGAACAGGTCGGTAAAGAAATAGCCAAGAACCGCTGTCACCAGAATGCCTAGTGTTGCACCTAAAGTGGCCGCAAGACACCGGCGGTCCCAGCCGTAGATTAGGCTCAACACCAGAAAGGTAAGTACCAGTACCAGCCCCAGAGAAATCACAATTGGGTTCCAATCCTTCAGCAGACCGGGAATCAGCACCTTCCATAACAGCAGAACCGTATCTACAAAGGACAGAATTGCCCGTAATCCCGTACCTCGTGCAAACAGCAGAAGCAGCAGAAGAAACACTCCGGCAAGAATCACTTCCTTATCCAGTCGAAAGTGGTCGGTCATATATACGGTAGTGATTTCTCCACCGGAATGGCTAATCACCACAAATGCCCGATCTCCTGGAGAGAAAAGCTTGTCCTCTGCGAGAGAGCCGTTGAGCCGGTTGACGGCGGTACATTCTGTCTCCTGAAACTGGCCTGCCAGAATCCGCACATGGCACCGTTGTTCTCCGCTGCGAACCAGTCCGGTGTCTACGATGTTGCTTTCATCTGTGGAAAGTACCAGTGCATCCACCCGGTCGGCATTCTTATAGGACAGAGCACTTTCATAGCCTGTGGGCAGCAGAAGCAGTATCACCAGCAGGCACAGCCACAGCACCACCGGTCCGACGGTTTTGTTTTTTATCTGTTTTTGAATCATATTCCATTTCGCTCCATATGTATAATACAGGGATCGTTAGAAACGCCCCTGTATTATTTCAGTCAATTATCTACTTAATTTCCAGAAGATTTGCCAGCTTGTTGTAGATATCAGTGTTATCGTAGTAGCCACCGAAGTCCTTTGCACCGACACCGTCAGCAAAGACTGCAACCGGCAGGCCTGTATGGGAGTAGCTGGTGAAATCCACGCCTGCTTTGTTATTCAGGATGTGGGTCACGGTAACAGAGAAAGGGTTGTAGGTTCCATAAAGCACGTACTGTTCCTGGGTAAAATCGTCGGTGCTGTAATCACTCATGCTCAGATTGTAGGCAGTGCAGAGACGCTGGGTTTCGTACTCAGTCAGAACCAGACGGTCATTCTCTGCGCCGGTTAGCTTCAGACCGAACAGGTCTTCTACATCTTTCATAGCATCTTCAAAGGTAGTGCCGTTTTCCTTATATTTGTTCACATACTGCTCATCGAACTGGGCGTAGGAGATGGTCTGGTTTGCGAGGGTATCCAGATAGGTGTCATAGTCTGTGCCGGCAAAGCCGATGGTCAGACCGCCGGTTTCGTGATCACCGGTGACCAGAATGAGGGTTTCTTCCGGATGTTCCTTGGCAAAGTCTACGGCAACCTGTACGGCATCTGCCATAGCGAGCGTATCGGTGACGGTGGCACCGGCATCGTTGGCATGACAGGCCCAGTCAATCTTGCCACCCTCGCACATCATGAAGAAGCCGGTATCGTTGTCCAAAACTTCAATGCCCTTGGTGACGTAGTCGGACAGAGCCCATTCTCCTTTTTTGCGGTCCATGTCGTAATCCATGGAATCGGAGTCTGCCAGATGCTCGTCGATCAGAATTACCTTGTCATCAGCAGCGGTGACGGCTGCGGCATCAGCCTGTGTGTAGGTTACCTTGTAGCCGGCTTCTTCTGCCAACTCGTACAGGTTGGTCTTGTTCTCGTCGCTTCCGGTAATTTCCTTCAGACCGCCGCCGGCAAAGAATTCAAAGTTGGATTCCACCAGTTCCATACCGATTTCATAGTAATTGTTGCGGCTGGCCTGGTGGGCATAAAAGGCAGCAGGAGTAGCGTGATTCAGGTTTACGGAACTGATTACGCCAACCTTCCAGCCCTTCTGAGCATGGAGTTTTTCTGCGATTGTCTCATAGGGGGTGGAACCGCTTTCATCGACATTGATCATACCGGAGTAGGTCTTTTTACCGGTAGCAATGGAAGTGGCAGTGGAAGCGGAGTCTGGAGCAAAGGAACAGGAATCGTAGGTTACGGCAGAACCGGCAGTATCGAAATTCATAAAGCACAGATCCACAGGACCATCCAGCACAGCACCATTACGGGTGTCATACATGGTGCTTGGCAGAGACTTTTCGTAATCGTCGTCAGCGATGGCACCTAAGTAGTCAGCGGCGGCCTGAAACTGAGGATAGCTCATGCCGTCACCAATGAACAGAAATACGTACTTGAGTTTGGTGTGAGATTTCTCCTCTGCTGTATTTTTGACAGGAACAGTTGGTGTAGCAACCTCTGAACTTTGCTGCTGAGTGGAACAGCCTGTAAACATACTTAGCATCATGCACAGAGCAAGTAGAGGCGTAATGATTTTCTTCATCTTGGATTTCCTCCGTTTTTTAGATTATGTGTTTTCACGCTACTTAGTATGATGGCTGAATGTAAAATGTAAAACCAGGGATGGGTAAAACGGATGTAAAATATAAAAAATGAAAGTATGTAGTATCTTCTTGACAGACATAATTGAGGTTTTGAACAATATGTTGTATAATACAATAGGTATTTAATTAACCAAGATAGAAGATTAAAAAGGTGTTATGTTGAATTGTAAGAGGTATGTAATATGGCAGTATCTTATAAAAAACTATGGATCAAGTTAGCAGAAAACAGTATGAGTAAATTTCTGCATTAGGTATTGCATTGAAATGGAGAATAAAAGAATTGTAGCATTTCAGATTCCACCTGCAATACCAGGAATAGTAACAACATGGCATGGAGTTTCATATGCAAGAGAGGATGAATCATTAGTTCCGTTGCCTGTGAACAAAATTGATTTGATACGTAGTCAGGTTGGAAGAGATTGGTCAAAGGAAATAGTATCAGA
>JBJELB010000063.1:4242-9661 GCA_051878935.1 Lachnospiraceae bacterium
TATCAGATATTGAAGTCCTTAATAAAGCAGGATTAACATTTAAAGGACAAATCACAAGAACAGCGTTGCGATTGCTTGGGAAGAAAGAATCCAGTTTCTACTAAAGCAGACCATTTTGCGGTGCTTAATTTATATGTATTCATCCGTTCAGAGACGGAAATAGATTAGGAGGACAAGAATGAAAACAGCAGTAATTTACACATCAAAGACCGGCTTTACCAAGCGTTATGCCCAGTGGATTGCCGAAGGTGCACAAGCCGACTGCCTTGATTGGAAACAGGCAAAAAAGCTGGATTTCTCAGATTATGATGCTATTATCTATGGTGGCTGGGTCTGTGCTGCGACCGTTAGACATCTTGACTGGTTCCGGAGTCATTTATCTCAATGGCCGGACAAGAGGCTCATTGTTTTTGCCGTAGGTGCGAGTCCTGTGGATAGTCCGGATATTCGGAACTTTATGGACCAGACTTTCGGAAGTGGAGGTATTCAGGGTGTTAACGCTTTTTACTGTCCGGGTGGTCTAAGCTACGAAAACATGAGTGTTCCGGCCCGGATTATGATGAGGCTTTTTGTCAAATCTGTTGCCAATAAAAAGGATAAAACTCCTTACGAGGCAGAAGCTGCCCGCATGATGGCACATTCCTATGATATTTCAGATCCAAAGTACATCACCCCGATTCTGGAACTTCTGCATGATTGTGATGAACCTGCATCGGAAACCTCTCTTTAGCATCGATGCGTGTAATCGAATTTTGTCAAATCCCAAATTGTAAGGAGGATATAATAATGAATAAGAGACTATATAAATCCAATAATAACAAGATGATAGACGGTGTGTGCGCCGGTATTGCGGAATATTTTGATATTGATCCTACGTTAGTTAGACTGGGCTGGGTACTGTTTGGCTTCATGGGTGGCAGTGGTTTTTTGGCTTATATTATCGCCGCTATCATCATTCCCCGCAGACCGGAATGGGAGAATTAAAGAATGAGAAACAAATATTTATGGAACTGGAGAGATGGTTATGAAATGGTTGATAGCATCTGATATTCACGGGTCAGCATATTATTGTGAAAAACTGATACAGGCATACCGTAAGGAACAGGCTGACAGAATGTTACTTTTAGGCGATATTCTTTATCACGGTCCTCGTAATGACTTACCGGAAGGATACGAGCCGAAAAAGGTCATTTCCATGCTGAATGAATGGAAAAAAGATATCATCTGTGTTCGTGGAAACTGTGATACAGAGGTTGACCAAATGGTGTTAGAATTTCCGATTTTGGCAGATTATGCATTGATTTCAGTAGGAAAGAGAATGATATTCGCAACGCATGGACATGTTTATCATAATGACAATCTGCCACCGATACACAGTGGAGATATTCTTTTGCACGGTCATACCCATATACCGGCATGTGATGAATATGAAACACATATTTATTTGAATCCGGGTTCTGTATCCATTCCGAAGGAAAACTCTGTGCATGGATATATGACATTTGATGGGCAGGCATTTGAATGGAAGAATCTGAATGGAGAAGTGTATAAAACGTTTGCATTGTAGTGTATAGATGTTTACTTGTTTTGTGCCGTAGTTGACAAGCGGATTGCAGTATAATATAATGAGCTTCGTAAAAACGAATAAATGGGGAGCTTGTAAACAGGCTGAGAGGAAGTTGTGAACTTCGACCCTTATACCTGATTTGGATAATGCCAGCGTAGGAAAGAACGATATGACTGTATGAAACGGAACACCATTTCAGGTGTTCCGTTGTTTAATATTATGAAAGAGGTGTACGAATATGATGTATCACACACAGATGGAGGCGGCTAAAAAGGGAATCATTACAGACGAGATGAAAGCTGTCGCAAAGAAAGAATACCGTACCGAAGAAGAGATTCGTGATTTGGTTGCAAAGGGACAGGTAGTTATCTGTGCCAATAAGCTGCATAAGTGTCTGGAACCGAATGGTGTTGGTTCCATGCTTCGTACGAAAATCAATGTAAATCTTGGCGTATCCAGAGACTGTAAGGATTATGATATTGAGATGAAGAAGGTGATGGCAGCAGTTGATATGGGAGCAGAAGCCATTATGGATCTGTCATCTCACGGGAATACGCAACCATTTCGCAGAAAATTAACAGCGGAATGTCCTGCGATGATAGGAACGGTACCGGTGTACGACAGTGTGATTCATTACCAGCGTGATTTGGCTACGCTTACTGCAAAGGATTTTATTGACGTGGTTCGTCTGCATGCAGAGGATGGAGTGGATTTTGTAACTTTGCACTGTGGTATTACACGTAAAACGATTGAGCAGATCAAGAAGCATAAAAGAAAGATGAACATTGTTTCCCGTGGTGGTTCATTAGTGTTTGCATGGATGAGTATGACAGGAAATGAAAATCCATTTTATGAGTATTATGATGAGATTTTGGATATTTGTCGTGAATATGATGTGACAATATCATTAGGGGATGCCTGTCGTCCGGGATGCCTGGCAGATGCGAGCGACGTCTGTCAGATCGAGGAACTGGTTCGCCTGGGAGAATTGACGAAACGTGCATGGGCAAAAGATGTTCAGGTCATGGTAGAAGGACCGGGACATATGCCGCTGGATCAGATAGAAGCGAATATGAAGATTCAACAGACCATCTGTATGGGTGCTCCGTTTTATGTACTTGGACCGCTTGTGACGGATATTGCACCGGGATACGATCATATCACATCAGCAATCGGTGGAGCAGTTGCGGCCTCAGCCGGAGCAGCGTTTCTGTGCTATGTGACACCGGCAGAGCATCTGGCTCTTCCAAATGTAGAGGATGTGAAACAGGGAATTATTGCTTCCAAAATCGCTGCCCATGCAGCAGATATAGCAAAACACGTTCCGCATGCCAGAGATATTGACGACCGGATGGCAGATGCGAGAAGAACGTTTGACTGGGAAAAACAGTGGGAATGTTCATTAGATCCGGAAACAGCCAGGGCGATTCGTGATGAGAGAAAACCGGAGATTGAAGAAAGCTGTTCCATGTGTGGAAAATTCTGTGCGGTCAGGAGTATGAATAAGGCTCTGGAGGGAGAATATATTGATATTCTGTAATGCCAGAACTCTAAATTCATAACCACAAAAAAGTTCCACCACCCGGCTTGCCGCCGCCATACCCATATATTTTCGCAGACGCACAGGCTTTTAGAAAGCCACGCACTCTGATGAATGTTATGAAGCGCGCCGTTGAGTTGTTTGAGTCAACCGTCAGTGATTTTAATATCTTTTTTAGGTATGCTCTCGCGCGGTTTCCAAATCAACGGGAATTGCCCGCATGAAAATCCCTTCGGGATGGCGGGCAAGTAGGCAATCACTTGCGTTGCAAGTGGTTACCAAAAACGGCCTAAAAAAGATATTTGAAACACTTCGGTTGACGAGTTTGCTCATAAGGCGCGCAATCAAACATAACATGAATAGAGTGCGATGTCTTTCTTAAGCCTGAAAACGCGCAAGAAAATATATGGGTATGGCGGTGACAATGCCGGATGGTGGAACTTTTTTATTACTTATTAGATTATTTTGATGCTTCCTTTAAGTCTGACACTAACTGTTCTTTGGTCATAACAGAGAATGCGGACACGAGTTCATCAGTCATCGTACAGATTACCTTATTTCCATCTACTTCCACTTTGGAGAAGGTCTGCTCGGTAGACGCTTTCCTGTCGCCGGTGGTCAATGTTTTATGTGCGGCTTTTGCAGCGGATACATCCGCGTAAGTGGTTGTCATGGTAATTTTGGATAATACGTCTTTTTTGTAAGTGTATTCCTGGACGCAGGTGTTACCATCGCTGTCAGTAGAGGTGACATATACCGTGTTGCCCTTTTCTTCTACTTTCATATCGGAAAAAAGAGAATTGGCTGTGTTTTCCGTTTCTTTATCCTCTGCCTTTGCAGAATGCTCTTCGGATGAGGTTGCCTCTGTTGTTACGGTAGCTTCGTTAGTTGGTTTACTTTCGGCAGTTTTCTTTTTACCGCATGCTGTGCAGCTGAATAATAATGTTGCTGCAAGAGTTATAGTTATTATTCGTTTGATTCTCATAATTGTTATTTCCCCCTTTATTCTGTTGCAATTACCTAAGTATAGCATAAAAACCGTAATGTGGGAATATATTTATTGACGTTCTTTTGCGCCCTTTGGTATACTGGTTTTCAGAAAGAAGGTAACGTAATGAAGAAACGGGATGACATCATTGCGGTCTTTGATTCCGGAATGGGTGGAATCAGTGTGCTGCGTGAATTATATAAGATTATGCCGGAGGAGAATTATCTGTTTTATGGAGATTCTCTTCATGCACCATATGGTACAAAGACGAAAGAAGAAGTGTGTGATCTGACCTTTGAACATGTGCGGTATTTTGTCGAGCAATGTCATGCTAAGGCAGTGATGGTAGCATGCAATACTGCCACGAGTGCGGCGGTTCGTGATTTGAGAAAAGCGTATCCGGATTTGGCAGTTGTGGGATTGGAACCTGCGTTAAAGCCGGCAGTGTTAGCAAAAGAGCATCCCCGGGTGCTGGTTATGGCAACACCATTGACACTGCGGGAAGAGAAGTTTGCACGTTTGATGGAACGATATCGTAATCAGGCTGACATCTTTTCGTTGCCCGCCCCGCGTTTGGTCGAACTTGTAGAGCAGGATGAGATGAATACGCCAAAGATGCGTGAATATTTATGGGAGATTTTGAAACCCTATATAGAAGAGCCTGTGGATAGTATCGTGCTCGGGTGCACTCATTTTCCGTTTGCATCAGAGGCGATTCGTGCGGTCTACCGTGAAGCCGGAAAAGGTGATAGGATACCGGTGCTGTATGATGGCGGAGAAGGTGCTGCGCGTTACATGCGGTATCTTTTGAATGAACAGGATCTGCGGCGCTATCCAAAGGAATGCTATCATGAAGATACGCTGGAACCTCGTAGAGTATATCCGGATGGAAAGATTGTTTTTGAGAACAGTGATCCGACGGGACATCACCAAACCCTGAGTAAAAAATTATTTCGAAATGTTTGACAAGAATTCTTTCTTATACTATAATGCAACCGATAGCGATGACGAAGAGAAGTAGCACAGAAGGTCGCGCCCAGTGAGCGGAGGATAGTGGGAACTCCGAGGAATGAGTCTGTGTGAATAACACTTTACCAGCTGCAATCCGAACGTTGTCAGATTAGTAGGTGCGCCGTAGCTGTGCGAGAAACAGTAGGTTATGAGAACCGTTAAGAGACTGCAGATGCAGTAAATCAGGTGGTACCGCGGACATATATCTGTTCGTCCTGAACATAATGTTTGGGATGGACAGATTTTTTAATTTATACCATTCCAGCTGTCATATCCGCCGGTTTCGGTCTGTGCCGGGGCTGCGTATTTGTTT
>JBJELB010000064.1:0-9619 GCA_051878935.1 Lachnospiraceae bacterium
A
The DNA here is from genome assembly GCA_051878935.1 of Lachnospiraceae bacterium. GTDB lineage: Bacteria > Bacillota > Clostridia > Lachnospirales > Lachnospiraceae > CANQDT01. The sequence continues at coordinate 2 of JBJELB010000064.1, forward strand.
AACAGATACGCACCGCAGTCGGCGGCAGCCCACCGGAGCAAACGACATATTTTAAAAAAAAGCGGATATCTCCTGCGAGACATCCGCTTTTTATATTTCTTGATAAAGTTATCAAGTTCTAATTAATGGTACGTTTTACATAGGTGGTATGTAACAGTTCGTGTGCTTTATGACTTCCAGGCTCACCCAGATAGGTCGCATACAACTCCTTGATTGCAGGATTCTCATGTGACTTACGAATCGGTGCATTCACATCATAATCGTATAATACTTTACCACGAACCTCACGTAAATCAACAAAGTTACGAACACTTGCAGGCTGTTGAGGCTGACCGCCACCGTTTACACAACCGCCAGGACATCCCATGATTTCAATAAAGTGATAGTCTGCTTCACCTGACTGAACCTTTTCCAACAACGCTCTTGCATTTGCCAGACCGGATGCTACAGCAACTTTTACAGTCATACCTGCTACATCATAAGAAGCTTCCTTGATACCTTCTACACCACGGACATCGGTAAAATCAAGCGATGCTAATTCTTCGCCTGTCAACGTTTCTACCGCTGTACGAAGTGCTGCTTCCATAACACCACCGGTAGCACCGAAAATCACTCCGGCACCGGTACCTAATCCTAAAGGATCATCAAACGCAGAATCTGCCAAATCAGTGAAACGGATACCTGCACGCTTAATCATACGAGCAAGTTCTCTTGTCGTTAAAGAATAATCCACATCCGGCAAGCCGGCACCAGCCTGATCATCTCTTCCAATCTCAAACTTCTTAGCAGTACATGGCATGATGCTGACACTAACAATGTTCTTAGGATCAATACTCATCTTCTCAGCATAATAGCTCTTGGCAATCGCACCGAACATCTGCTGTGGAGATTTACAGGAAGATAGATTCTCTGTCATGTCTGGGAAGTAATGTTCACAATATTTTACCCATCCCGGTGAACAGGAAGTAATCATAGGTAATTTACCGCCATTTTGAACACGATCCAGGAACTCATGAGCTTCTTCCATAATGGTTAAGTCTGCACCGAAATCTGTATCAAACACTTTGTCAAAACCTAACATACGAAGTGCAGTCGCCATCTTACCTTCCACACCGGTTCCGATTGGTAAACCAAACTCTTCACCTAACGCTGCACGAACAGCCGGCGCTGTCTGAACAATTACATGCTTCTCAGGATCTGCAATTGCTGCAAATACTTCCTGCGTAAAATCTTTCTCATAAATCGCACCAACAGGACAGACCGCAATACACTGTCCACAAGAAACACAGCTGGTATCTCCCAGCCCCATTTCAAATGCGGAACCAATATTCGTACGGAAACCACGCTCATTTGCACCAATCACTCCAATTCCCTGAGTCTTGGAACATACAGCAATACAGCGGCGGCACAAGATACATTTACTGTTATCACGAATCATATGTGCAGCTGATGTATCCAATACGGAAGGAGTCTTTTCTCCGTCATATTTCGAAGCATCTTCTACTCCGTAATCTTTACAGAGCTGCTGTAATTCACAGTTACCACTACGCACACAGGATAAACAGGAACGATTGTGGTTAGAAAGAATCAATTCTAATGTTTTCTTTCTGGATTCACGAACTTTAGGAGTGTTTGTAAACACCTCCATACCTTCGTTAATAGGATATACACAAGAAGCCACAAGACTTCTGGCACCCTTCACTTCAACAACACAAATACGGCAAGCACCGATTTCATTGACATCTTTCAAGAAACAAAGAGTTGGGATGTCAATACCGGCGATTCTGGCCGCTTCCAAAATGGTGGAACCTGCAGGAGCAGTAACATCAACACCATTAATTTTAATAGTAATATTCTCCATTTTGACTCTCCTCTCTTATTTCTTACTAATAGCACCGAAACGGCATTTTTCCATACATGCACCACATTTCACACACTTGTTAGTATCAATGGTATGTGGTTCTTTTACAGTACCGATAATCGCATTGTTCGGACAGACTCTTGCACACAACGTACAGCCTTTACACTTATCAGGATCAATGCTGTAAGACAATAATGACTTACAAACACCGGCAGGACATTTCTTATCAATAATATGTGCTTCATATTCATCACGGAAATATCTCAATGTAGATAAGATTGGATTCGGAGCAGTTTGTCCAAGACCACACAGAGAATTCTCTTTTATGTAATAACACAACTCTTCCAGTTTATCCAAATCTTCCATCGTAGCCTGACCCTTGGTAATCTTCTCAAGAATCTCAAGCATGCGCTTTGTACCAATACGGCATGGTGTACATTTACCACAGGATTCTTCAACAGTAAACTCAAGGAAGAATTTTGCGATATCAACCATACAGTCATCTTCATCCATAACAATCAATCCACCAGAACCCATCATGGAACCGATACTGATTAAATTGTCATAGTCAATCTCGATATCATAATGCTCTGCAGGAATACATCCACCGGATGGGCCACCCGTCTGAGCCGCTTTAAACTTCTTTCCGTTTGGAATACCGCCACCGATTTCTTCGATAACTTCACGTAAGGTTGTTCCCATAGGAATCTCAACCAAACCGGTATTTTTAATCTTACCACCTAATGCAAATACTTTTGTTCCTTTGGATTTCTCCGTACCCATGGAAGCAAACCATTCGGCTCCATTTAAGATAATACGTGGAATATTCGCATAAGTTTCAACGTTATTTAAAATGGTTGGTTTACCAAACAAACCTTTCTGTGCAGGGAACGGAGGACGAGGTCTTGGTTCGCCACGGTTACCTTCAATAGAAGTCATTAATGCAGTTTCCTCACCACATACAAAGGCTCCTGCACCCAGACGCAAATCGATATCAAAATCAAATCCACTACCGAAGATATCTTTACCTAACAAGCCATATTCTCTCGCCTGTGCAATCGCGATTTCCAGTCGATGAATCGCAATTGGATATTCTGCACGAACATAAATATAACCCTGTGTTGCACCGATTGCATAACCGGCAATTGCCATAGCCTCTAATACTGCATGAGGATCACCTTCAAGGATAGAACGATCCATAAATGCACCCGGGTCACCTTCATCGGCATTACAGCATACATATTTCTGGTCTGCATCATTGCCTTTTGCAAGCTTCCACTTCAAGCCGGTAGGGAACCCACCACCACCGCGACCACGAAGGCCGGAATCTAACACAGTCTGAATGACATCTTCCGGTGTCATCTCTGTTAGCACTTTACCGAGTGCAGCATAACCATCGGTACCGATATATTCTTCGATATTTTCAGGATTGATTACACCACAGTTACGAAGCGCCACACGATGCTGCTTCTTATAAAACTCAGTGTCTCCTAATGATTTAATACCTGCATCTGTTACCGTTTCATCATACAACAATCTCTGAACAGGACGTCCTTTTAACAAATGTTCGGAAACAATTTCAGGAACATCATCAACCTTAACCATGGAATAAAACGTAGCTTCAGGATAAACAATCATAATTGGTCCTAATGCACATAATCCAAAGCAACCGGTTCTGACAACACCAACTTCCTGTTCCAGACCGTTCTTCTTAATCTCTTCTTCCAAGGCTTTAATAATCTCTGCACTACCGGAGGAAGTACATCCGGTACCGCCACAAACCAATACATGTGAACGAAACATTACTTATCCTCCTGTCTTACATATTTTCATTGGATAATGTATATTTCAAGACTACATTACCACCAATTAAATGTTGTTCTACTACTTCTAATGCCTTCTCGGGAGTCATTTTCACATAAGTAACCTTATCCTTTCCCGGTTCCATAACCTCAACGATTGGTTCATATTGACATAACCCAATACATCCGGTTTGTGTCACTGCTACATTGTCAAGCTTTTTCTCCTGAACTGCGTCAGATAGTGCTGTAAGAACTGGTCTCGCACCGGAAGCAATACCACAGGTAGCCATTCCGACTACCACTCTGGTCTGGGACTCATTTTCAGCACGAAGGCCAACCTGACCCTGCATCTTATCTCTAATTGCTTTCAATTCTTCCAGAGATTTCATTCTACATCCTCCATTCATCATAAATATTCAAATTATAAAACAACTTTACCATTCACTTCAGTCTGATTCTCTACCAAATACTCCTTTATGTAAGCAGAAACTTCCGGAGAATCAAACGAAATATCTCCCAGTATCTCTCGAAACTCTCTCGTATCAAGAACAAAACTCCGCTCATCCACCATGTATTGATAAATAAAATCAATCTGCGGATTCAATGTGACAAGCATATGAATCGTTCCTGCCATGTCACCAAGTGGCATGCGGTCTATATGTGATAAACCAAAGGTGGCATACACCGTTGTGCCCATTCCCGGCTTCGATTCGATAGAAAATATTCCGCCGGTATTCTCCGCTGCCATTTTAAAAAACGGAACACCCAGTCCCACCTTTCTGGTCGTTCTGGTAGTGTAAAACGGGTCGGTCACGGAACGAATCTGTTCCTCAGTCATACCACATCCGTTGTCACGAATGGTAATCGCAAGCATGTCCTCTACTGTATCTGCATGCACTTCTATCTGAATCAGGGAAGCCTCTGCTCGTACAGAGTTTTGTGCTACATCCAATACATTAAGAGATAACTCTGTCATCATAAATTAATATTTCCTCAAAATATCTTCTACATCATCTGTAACTAAGCGACCGTATACTTCATCATTGATCATCATAACCGGTGCAAGTCCACAGGCACCTACACAACGGCAGGAATCCAATGAAAATTTTCCATCCGGTGTACATTCACCATTTTCGATTCCCAACATCTCTGAAATCTTATTATAAACATCGCCCGAACCTTTTACATAGCATGCGGTACCAAGACAGACAGATATTTGATACTGTCCTTTTGGCTGCAGTGCAAACTGTGCATAAAAGGTAGCAACACCATAAATTTTCTCCAATGGTACATTGGTTGCATCAGAAATCATAGTCTGCACTTCGATTGGAAGATAACCATAAATTTCCTGTGCTTTCTGCATAATTGGCATCAAAGAACCCTGTTCATCTTTCAGATCTTCAATCACTTTCATAAGCTGGGCTTCTTGTTCTTTCGTCCCTGCAAAAGGGACGCCACTTTTCGTTTCAGCCATTTTTTACCTCCTCCTCAACATGGATTATTACCAATTTATTCATACTTTTAAAGTTTATCACAAATCAACAAAGAATTCCACCTAAATCGTAAAATAATTATTAAGATTTGATGATATTTGTCGGATGTCGCAGTTCATACCTAACATATCATTCAGACAGTCATTCGCTTTTTGCATAGTATCAACATGTGCGTATATATCAGCCAGAACAAAATTCATATCACCACTTTGTCGGACACCAAAAAAATCACCCGGTCCACGTAGACGTAAATCCTCATTGGCAATGTGAAAGCCGTCATTAGAGTGATTAACAACCTCTAACCGTTCCCTCGCTTCTTTACTTTTATTGCCCTGAATAAAAATACAGTAGGATTGCCATTTTCCTCGGCCTACACGACCTCGAAGCTGATGCAATTGTGCCAGGCCGAAACGTTCTGCATTTTCGATTACCATCACTGTCGCATTCGGCACATTAATCCCGACTTCAATGACCGTTGTAGAAACCAGAATCTCAATTTCACCCTGCGAAAAGCGCTCCATAATCGAGCTTTTCTCCGAAGCTTTCATCTGTCCGTGCAGACTCTCGATTCTGCGATGTGGTAAACGTTGTTTCATCATTTGTGTATATTCCACAACATTCTCAGCGTCCATTTCTTCATTCTCTTCTACCATCGGACATATGACATACGCTTGTCTTCCGGAAGCTACTTCTTTATCCAGAAATCGAATCGCCGTCTCCCTTTGTTTGGATTCTATGACACAATTTTTAATAGGTAGCCGATTTGCCGGTAGCTCATCCACAATCGAAATGCTCATATCCCCATACAGCATCATGGCTAATGTTCGAGGAATCGGTGTTGCACTCATAATCAAAACATGTGGCATTCTTCCTTTGTTGGCAAGGGCTTCTCTTTGTCTGACTCCAAAACGGTGTTGTTCGTCTGTTATCACCATTCCCAAATCTTCATAGTGCACGTTCTCCTGTATCATTGCATGTGTCCCGATAATAATATCCACCTGATGCTCCCGTATTTCTTCATAAAGTCTGCGTTTTTCATAGGCTTTTAATGAACCTGTCAGCATGCAGCACCTCACACCATACCTGCTCAGTAACGCTTGTATGGATTCAAACTGTTGTTTTGCCAGCACTTCCGTCGGCACCATAAAAGCGGCCTGATACCCTGCACAGACTGTCATCAGCATAGCAAATACAGCAATAATTGTTTTACCGGAGCCTACATCCCCCTGTATCAGACGACTCATAACAAAAGGACCGGATACATCCTTCTTTATTTCCTCAATCGTCCGAATCTGTGCCGATGTCAGATGATAAGGCAGTCGTTTCACTAAATCCTGGCACTCCTCACATCCATTCACAGGAAACTGATTCGGCATCATTTCTTCCGCTTCCTTCAACAGATACATCTGAATAAAAAATTGCAAAAATTCATCAAATACAAGCCTGGATTTTGCTGCAATCAATGTTTCTTTTCCCTGCGGAAAATGAACCTGCATCATAGCCTGTGCCAATGGCATACACTGATACTTCTCACGCATCGTTTCCGGAAGATAGTCCTCTTCTTTCTGTATGAGTTCTTCCACCTGATGCATCATCTTTTTTACAAGATTATTATTCAGTCCTTTTGTCAGAGGATAAACCGGCTGCATACACTGACGCATCTCCTGATATTTGTCGTAAGTATAGTATTCCGGTTGTTCCATTACCATGTGATAATTCTTCCACTTTGGTACTCCTACAAGGACAAATGTCTGTCCTGTTTTCAAAATATTTTTCATAAACGGCATCTGGTACCAGATACATTCGATACTTCCTGTCATATCTGCCATCTTACAGATAATCCGTGTTCTTCCATTGATTTTCTTTATTAAAGCAGGAGCTGAAACCATAACCTCCAACGCACAACGTTGTCCAATGGATATATCCTCTACCGCAACCGGTTCTTCATACATCAGATAATTGCGTGGATAAAAATGTATCAGATCATTCAGTGTGTATATATTCAGTTTTTCAAACAAAAGCGCAGTTTTATCTCCGACACCTTTCAGCGAACGTATCGACATGGTTTTGTCCATTTTTCTTACCCTTGTACAAAAAGGAGCTGCACACATCTGTACAACTCCCTTCGTCTCTTTCTTCAAGCTATTTTCTCTTTTACTCTACGGATAATACATAATAGTAAATTGGCTGTCCACCATCATGTAATTCAACATCACAATCCGGATATTTCTGTTCTACCAGTTCCAATAAAGCATCTGCAGCTTCTTTGCTCACATCCTGACCGCGATATAAACAAATCAGTTCTGCATCTTCATCTACTAAAACATCCAGCAATTCCATCGTCGTTTCCTGAACTTGAGAACCAACTGCAAGAATTCCCTTATCTCCGATTCCCATAATATCATCTACTTTAATTTCTTTTCCATCAATACTGGTATCACGGACAGCATAAGTAACCTGACCTGTTTTCACATTTAAGATTTCTTCTGCCATCATCTCTTCATTCTCTTCCAGACTTGCTGATGGATCATAAGCAACGATAGCTGTAATTCCCTGCGGAACTGTTTTCGTTGGAATTACAATAATTTCTTTATCCTCTGTCAAATCTTTTGCCTGCTCAGCAGCAAGAATAATATTCTTATTATTCGGAAGCACAAAGATTGCTTTCGCATTTACATGCTCAATCGCTGTCATGATGTCATCCGTACTTGGATTCATCGTCTGACCGCCTTCAATGATATAATCAACGCCTAATCCACGAAGAATCTCATTCATGCCCTCTCCAATCGATACGGCAATAAATCCGACCTCCTTCGCAGGCTCCTTTGGCTGTTTCATTGCTTCTTCTGCCTGTGCAGCAGCCATTTTTTCTGCTTCTTTAATGACTTTTTCCTGATGCTCCAGACGCATGTTATCAACCTTCATATTGGAAAGGGAACCATATTCCAGTGCTTTCTCAAAAGCCTGTCCCGGATGATTCGTATGGACATGCACCTTAACAATCTCATCATCCGCTACGACAACCAAAGAATCACCGATTCCCAGGAGAAAACTCTTAAAATTCTCTTCTTCCTGCTCTGTAAACTCTTTCTCCAGCATAATAATAAACTCGGTACAATAGCCAAATTTAATATCTGCGTCCTGTGTATCAGGCACGACATTGACAGAGATATTTGGTTTCACAACCGGTACAATCTCAATATCTTCGTCCTCTTTTCCCAGGAAAGAATTGAATGCCCCATGCATCACTTCCATTAATCCCTGTCCGCCGGAATCTACAACTCCGGCTTCCTTTAATACCGGTAACATATCCGGTGTCCTATCCAGAGTCTCATATCCATAATCCAAGATGCCCTGGAAATAGCTCTCTAAATCCTCTGCTTTTTTCCATGTATCAGCAGCCTTCGTCGCCATACCTTTCGCAACTGTCAGAATCGTACCTTCTTTTGGTTTCATAACCGCTTTATAAGCAGTTTCCACCGCTTTCTTAAATCCGGCGGCAATCTCCTGTGGTCCTAACTCTTCATATTGAGCAGTTTCACGGCAAAAGCCACGGAACAATTGAGATAAGATAACACCGGAGTTTCCTCTGGCCCCTCTTAAAGAGCCGGTTGAAATAGCCTTTGTTAATTCTGCCATCGCAGGATTCTCCAGACCACTAACCTCTTTTGCTGCAGACATAATCGTCAATGACATATTGGTACCGGTATCTCCGTCTGGAACAGGGAATACATTCAACTCATTAATATATTCCTTACGTGCTTCAATACGTTTTGCGCCAGCCAAAAACATTTTCTGGAGAGTGGCTGCATTGATTTTATTAATACTCACTTTTCCTTCCTCCCAAATCAGTTGTCAATGACACGAACGCCTTCAACAAAAATATTAATGCTCTGAACCGTCATTCCCGTCAAAGCCTCAATTCGATATTTTACATTGTCAACCAGATTATCTGTAATCGCAGTAATATTGCTGCCATAGGCAACAATGACATGAAAGTCAATCTCTATCTTATTATCATCAATCGTAACTTTGATACCTTTGGTCATGTTATTTCCCGTAAGCAGCTTTACAATACCATCCTTCACTGATACGGATGCCATACCGACAATACCAAAACATTCCATAGCAGATTTGCCTGCATACTTCGCGATAACATCATTCTCTATTATAATATCGCCCATCTTAGTCGTCATATGACCTTTCATACTCACTACCTCCTATATTTTTCCGCCTCACTGATTCATAGGCAGAGTTCTCGTTTTTATTATACAATCTTTTCATAGAAAATGAAACATAATTTTTAAAGAAATATTGACGTTTTGAGCAGGATATCGCCATCAGCGACTGTGCTACCGTTCCCACGGACGGACTGCTGTGCCCCGCATCGGCGTATCAGTATTTTTCTTGCACGGTTTTCAGAACCAAGTAAAACATCGCACTCACCATCTATCACGTTTGA
>JBJELB010000065.1:0-1902 GCA_051878935.1 Lachnospiraceae bacterium
TACCGTTTGGTCTGTTTTGTATTCTAACATAGATTGATTCAATGGTCAATCTGTATGTATAAAAATAGAACTGCAGATGCAGGGAAGCCCTTACAGGCATTCCGACTTTTGCATCTGCAGTCCTGATTCATTATCTCAAATTCCCGGGTATAAATTATAACTACAGTTCAGTTTGCACTGGTTTTTCCAGATGATACACGGGATTCAGCTGGCCGTCAGACTGCTCGATATACAATGGGCACTTGATTCCGAATATTTCATAGAACTCGTTTGCTTTCTTCTGAGGCTCGGCATTTGTGATTTTTGACTTGTAGACCGTGCACTTCTGGTTCCTGAGGGTCATGAAGATTTCTTCCTTGTTACTATAAATGCAGTTGGTTCTATTCTGTATATGTACGTTGATGGTAGCTGCAATCATGGAAAGAATCAGGTGTCCATACAACGCCTCCTCGCTATGAACCCTCAATGGCGTAAGTTTGGAACTTCCCTTGCTGATATCAAAGTATTGTTCAATCAGCTGCCTTGTATAGTAAGCCGGCAGTATGCCATCTTCTTCAAAAGGAAGTGACGAGACAATCATAAACAACCCGCTGTTTTCCAGGGTTTTATGCAGATCAGCGGTGCTTGTCTTGTTCTGTGCAGCACGTTTCAACGCTCTATGTGACTCATCACTGCCGCGATCAACATCGTAGCCAAGGTATGCATAAGCTGTATGCTCTTTATGGCCGATTTTGCACTCAACACATTTGATGTACACATACCGATCTTTGTACTGTACGAGATTTTCTTTCCTTCTCAGAGTCGGCTCATGTTCCTTTACGATCTGATTGTAGATTGTATATTTTGAAGACAGTCTGGTGATGAAATCGACCTCGCAGGCATAAAGCTCCTCTATGTTGTCATTCGTATAGTATCCGGCATCCATGATGACAAAATCAGCGGACATGTCCCGGAGGAACAGTTCATTCAATGTGCGCGTGACCGTGGATAGATCCACTATATTCCCGGGGGTGATCCGGAACAGCAGAGGATAACCGGTATCCCGCTGCACAAGTGTCGTCATCCTCACTTCGCGGCTGATCTTACCGTTATGGTTGCTGACAGCGGTAAGCGGAAAATGGATACTGTTTGGCAGCCCGGTGCTGTCCATCAGGACTGCAGGATCATCACATATGCTCCTGACCCATGCAACATGGGCGTCAAAGTAAGCACTTGTGCTTTCTGGTCGGCCAAGGGATTCAAGAAAATCCGTAATCCTCTGACTGGTCAGGTTTGCCTTCGGATACAGGATGCTCGCAAAGTTGCCTTCGTACCAGATTTTTGCATGGTCATTGGCACTATTGCAGAGCAGATAATACTGGACCATAGCACGGAGTGTGTCCTTGTTACGATAAGGCAGGGTGTTCAGCACGGTGTCATAGCCGATGCTTTTGATCAGGGCATCAAGGAAAAAAGAATCACCAAAATCGAGGAGGATTTTTTGCTTCTTCCTCCCGTCTGATTTTAAATCGGAAATATAAGTTTCATCTGCCTTACCGAACACTCCGGTATCAGGATCATAAGAGAAGATTCCTCTTTCCCGATTACAGAAAATATGATGTTCTTTATCAATAACCCTACCCAGGTAAATGACACCCTTTTTTCTGACCTTCCCGTTATCGCGGTAGGAAATACCGGGGACTTTTGCATACTCATTGCCGTTTTTGAACTGGTAGTTAATTTCCATATCTGCTCCTGTAGTTATAATTTAATTATTTATAACTACATTATAACAGATACACTCAGAATTAGCAATAGGAAAGTGCTAAAAATCCTTTATTTAGCGGCATTTAGCCGCAGTTGCAAAGCATTGCGTAGTTACATTTGGATGGTGTAGTTAGAACATCCACCCGGGAATTCAAG
>JBJELB010000066.1:0-1857 GCA_051878935.1 Lachnospiraceae bacterium
TGGCAGAGAAATCCTCCTGACTTATATACAAACCTAAACTGCGTGTGAATATCCATTACGGATGACACAAATAATGATTACAAAATTATTTTAACACTATATATAGAATAAGTCAAATGTTTAACGCTATATATTGTATATAAAGGGTTTTTATAACATCAATGATTGTAGAAAATATCAGATGATGTGTAGATTCCATATTTTCACTCTTGTAAAAAGAACACCAGTTCGATATAATGATTTAAAAGGAGGCGAACATAAGTTTGGATAAAGTGATTTTTCATATTGATGTGAATTCAGCCTTCCTTTCCTGGGAGGCTGTTTACCGCCTCTATCATTTAGGCGGAAAAGTAGATCTGCGGGATGAAGTAGCTGCTGTCGGAGGTGATATGGCCATGAGGCATGGAATTATCCTGGCAAAATCAATCCCAGCAAAGAAATATAATATCAAAACCGGCGAGAGTATTGTGGAGGCACTTCAAAAGTGTCCGCAGCTTAAATTGGTTCCTCCGAATTATAGTTTGTATGAAAGATGTTCCGCTGCTTTTATGGAAATCCTTCGGCAATACTCTCCGGATGTTGAGCAATATAGCGTGGATGAGGCATTTGTTGATATGACCGGAACCGAAAGTTTGTGGGGAGAACCGGTCACTGCAGCCAACCGTATTCGGAATCAAATCAGGGAAGAATTAGGATTTACGGTGAATGTCGGGATATCGGAGAATAAACTGCTGGCGAAAATGGCTAGTGATTTCCAAAAGCCTGACCGGGTTCATACCTTATGGAAGCATGAGATTGAAATGAAAATGTGGTCGCTTCCGGTAACGGATCTGTTCTTCGTTGGGCGAGCTACTGCAAAGAAATTGTTTCATATGGGAATCCATACGATTGGTGAACTGGCACAGTCTGATCCGATTATGCTGAAAAGTCATTTGAAAAAGCATGGAGAGGTGATTTGGGCATTTGCGAACGGGATGGATGTTTCTGTGGTTCAGTCAGAAGCTCCGGCAAATAAAGGATATGGAAACAGCACCACCATTGCTTTTGATGTTACAGATGCATCTACAGCCAAGCTGGTTCTACTTGCTTTGGCAGAGACTGTTGGAACCAGACTGCGAGCGGCAGGAGTCCGTGCAGAAGTAATCGCAGTCGGAATCAAGACCTTTGATCTTCAATATGCAAGCCATCAGATGACATTGAATAATGCAACCAACATTACGATAGAAATCCATCGTTGTGCATGTCAGCTCTTTGATTCTCTTTGGAATGGGAAAGCAATCCGACATCTGGGCATTCATACCAGCAGAATTAAGGATCATATGGATATGCGGCAGCTTGATATGTTTGATACAACGGATTATGAAAAGCTGGAGCATATGGATGCAACTGTAGATAAGATTCGGATGCGTTATGGCAGGGATTCTTTAAAACGGGCAGTCTTTGTAGGAAGCAGGATTGATCACATGTCAGGTGGTATCAGTCGGGAAAAACGTACAGTTGATTATAAGAAAGTAAAAGTAGAATAGGAGGTGGAGTTTGATGGGTTTTGCAATCGGTATGGAGGAGGAAAAACCTCAGGAGCAAGCAATTCGGGGAGTGCCACATAAGGTTGCAGCAGACTGCTGGTTTACCAGCACCGGTAAAATGATCCCCAGAATGATAAAATATGAGGATACTGAGGGAGCCAGGCATTTACTGAAAGATATTGAAGTGCTAAAATCTGATAAGAAGCATTATGCCGGCATTCTGATGCATCGATATGATTGTAGGGCAGTTGTGAATAATCGGATGCAGAACTTTATCCTATGTTACCATCCGGAAAATAATACGTGGGATATGATATTCCCGGAATAGAAA
>JBJELB010000067.1:0-9222 GCA_051878935.1 Lachnospiraceae bacterium
AACACACTATAGAAACTATGTCAATGCATATTGTGAGGAGAAAATGAGTAAAAATATGAGAAAGTTCACAGAAAGTTCACAATTTTATTGGTAACATAGAAGAGAATATATATTTTTTTGTTTGCATAGACATGAAGGAGGAGATTACTATGCGAGTATTCAAAAAAGCGATGAGCTGGATTTTGTCACTAACGTTGGCACTCCCGATGATTGGAGTCAGCAGTTCTGTTGTGGGACAGGCTAATGCCGACGCGAAAGTTCTGGCTGGCTTTGTTTATGCGTTCTCTGCAGAGACGAGTACATATGAGGAAGCTTTGGAAGAGAAGTATGGAAATAAGACAGATGGCTATCTGGCTACGCAAGGTGATACGGCAATTGCTTCAACAGCCAGATTATTTGCTTCTGTAGATGCTCCGACAGCACGGAAGCTGGAATGGACGAAAGCAAACACCGTAGAAGATGATCCGGAAACAGAGGCATATGAAGGCAATGAATATTTTCAATATCATGATACCTATTCACCGGTTCCTGTGATGACAGGAGGTGCTTCGAATCCATGGGGAGTACAATCCTATTTTAAAGTTCAGCTTTCGACGACCGGGTATGAGAACCTTACGTTCAGTGCATTATTAGGCGGTTCCAAGAAAGGACCGAGAAACTATCAGTTACAGTATAGTCTGGATGACACTACCTATTATGATATTGATGGTGCTGCCTACAGCATACAGAAGAACAAAAAGATGGAGCAGGCTTTTGATGAGGTATTGTTACCGGATGCGGTCGAAAACCAGGAACTTGTATATATTCGGCTGCTGGTAGATGGATATGAGACGATAGGACAATCCTCCGTGTTATATGATGAGGCAACAGCGACCGGTCTGGATGGCGGAGATGCGGCAATTAATGATATAATCATCAGCGGAGTCAGTAATGGGGAGCAAGGCGATGGATTGGGCGATGTAAACGGAGATGGACAGATAACGTCTGTAGATGCCTTACTTGTTTTGAATCCCGATAATTTAACAAATACGCAACTTGTACAGGGGGATGTGGATGAGAGTGGAACATGCGATGGCACAGATGTCTTGCAGATTTTAAAGATGGCATCCGGAGAGATTACAGAGTATGAGAAAGCTCCAAAACAGGAAACACCGGACGAACCAACCGAACCAACGGAACCGACTGATCCAACTGATCCGACCGACCCGGACGACTCTGAACAAAATGGTGGAGAATCGGTTTCAACCTATGGTGCGAAGATTGTCTTAGCGGATTCCGGTATTACGATAGACGGAACAGGTGTGGCAGCAGAGGACGGTATCGTAACGATTCAGCATGCAGGAACCTATGAGATAACCGGTTCTTTATCTGACGGACAGATCCGGGTAGAAGCAGATCATGATACAGATACCGTAGAAGTGCTGTTAAATAATGTAACGCTTTCAAATTCTACCAGTGCTCCATTTTATGTAGTTAGTGCTGATAAGACAAAAATCGTACTAGCAGATGACAGTGAGAATACCTTTACGGATGCTTCGACTTATGTATATGCTGAGGGTGAAGACGAACCGAATGCATGCATTTTTGCGAAGGATGATCTGACAATCAAAGCGGTTGATGATGGCGCAGGAACCGGTGCGTTGATTGTGAACGGTAATTATAACAATGGTATTCATGGTAAAGATGATTTGAAGATTACAGGCGGTCATCTTACCGTGTCAGCAGTTAATAATGGTATTAAAGGAAAAGATTCGGTTACCATTAAAGGCGGAACTCTGGATGTTACAGCGGGTGTTGATGGAATTGAGTCTGATAATGAAGAGGATGCGACGAAAGGTATCGTTACGATCTCCGGTGGAGATATTACGGTTGAAGCCACTGACGAGGGAATCTGTGCATTCCGCCAAGTAGTGATTACGGGTGGTAATATTAATGTTACAGCTGGAGATTCTTCCCTTGGAGAAGCGGGAGAAGGAAACGGTATCAAAGGTCAGGAACTCTTGTGGGTTCAAGGTGGTACTATTGATATAACGTGTTATGGTGATGGATTAAAGGCGAAGAATACCGCAGATGAAACGGTTGGAAATATCACGATTGATGGTGGTATGATTACGATAAAAGCCTCAGATGACGGAGTTCACGCTGAACAAATCTTAACTGTCAATGATGGAACGATAGATGTACAGGGTATTACTTCCAGTAGTGCATATGAAGGGTTGGAAGCCCTGATTATCAATATTAATGGCGGAAATATTCATGTTCTGACCAGTGATGATGGTATCAATGCGTATGGTGGTACTGATAATTCCGGAAATATGGGACCGGGTGGCGGAAACAATCGGCCTTCCTTTGGAGGTTCGAGTAGTTCTTCCGGTTCTACGGATACCGGTACATCGACAACAACCACGCCTGACGGAGAGATTCATATATCCGGCGGATATGTCTATGTTAATGCACAAGGTGATGGTATCGATGCAAATGGTTCGATTGAGATGTCAGGTGGCATTGTGCTTGTATGCGGCCCGACAGGCAGCGGTAATGGTGGCTTGGATTATGATTCGACATGTACCATGACCGGAGGAACCATGATCGTTTGTGGTAGTACTGGTATGGTACAGGGACCATCCTCAGTAACAGGGGTATATGGTGCCATGACGACCTTTACCGGAACCGCAAATGAACAGTTGGTAGTTACGGAAGGCAGTGGTAACGGTGTATTTGCATTCAAACCGGTAAAGACGTTTGGTTCGTGTGTGATCTATTCTGATAAATTGACAGAAGGAACTTCGTATACGATATCATCCGGTACCTGTAGCGAAGTGAATGAAGATGGATATTGTGGTGATAGCAGTGCAACTTATACAACGTCATCATCGAAAACGACATTTCAGGCATCTGCTAGCGTATCTTCTTCCGGCGGTGGTGGCTGGTAGGATCCTTATAAAGTATAAAGAAAATAAGAAGAAGGCAGCTCATTTCGAGCTGCCTTCTTCAATTACTAATAGGGTGTATTTTATTCGAAGATAACACTGGAACCGGTGTTATAGGTTACACCATCTTTTACAACATACAAGTCGTATCCATTACCTTCTAATCCAACAGGAGTAACACGGTCAGCAACGGTTGCGGTTACTTTACCGTCAGCTTCTGCTGTAGTCTGATTCATCTTATAAACAAGAGTGCTGTTTTCATTGTGTAATACCAGATAGAAGTCTTGTAAAGCATCAGCACTTTCGATTTCATAGCTGCCGTTCAGCTTCAGTGCGTAAGATGTTTTTGTGAAGGTATAGCTGTCGTCTGTCTGTGCATTTTCGAAATCAGGAGTGATGTCAGTTACCGTTGCTGTCTGACCGCCATTACCAAGCACACTTGGCTCGATGCTGATATCGAGGTTTCCTTCGCTGTAAAGTGGAAGACGAATGGAACGATAGATCAAACCGGTAGGAACCAGTTCATATACTAACTTGCCATCTTTCACCTGATCAATATGAGTCATTTTCTTCAAATCAGCACCAAACATATCATATGGACCGTAGTCTGTTTCACCGGTTTCTTCATTTAATAAGTGAGAACCTGCAGTAACCCAGATGTTGTCAGGACTGTCTAATTCAAATGCACCACTAATCCACTCAGAATACCAGTCTTTACCGCGCTCTTTACCATATTCCCAAACCTGTTCGATTGTCATGTCTTCTGTGTTGATTCGATACTGTACAGCACGTGAGTAGACATCATCACCGTGAAGCCCTTTGTCTTCGTTTACCGCTTTCTGTCTTCTGCCGCCGTTGTCAAATAACATGATGTCGCCATTGGATGTCATAGTGATGTTGTGTGGCAGATAATGCCATTCAAAATCTTCATCACCTTCAACCGGTGTGAAGAAATACTTTGAGTCTGTGTTATCCCAACCGGCTGGGTCACCAAGAATCCATTGTAATTCTTTGGTTTCTTTCTTTACACCGATGATTGCATCAACGTGACGGCCGGAGATTAACAGCATGTCAGATGCTGCATCATACCAGAAGGAGTTGTTATGGAACCAGTCCTCATCGGTGCGTGCTTTTGCGATACACATACCATCCTCCTGGTTTAAGATATCTTTCATATCTAATTCCCAGACAACTTCACCGGTATTGCGGTCAAGCTCGCGAATCACATCCTCTACATAAGAGAAGTCGGATTCGTCACTGGAAACGAGAAGGTTTCCGTTTGGTAATTCTGCGATTTCATGATGTTCGCCACCAGGAAGGATATATTTGTTATATACCTTACCGGTCCAGTCAAATTCTACAACACCCTCTTTATAATATTGAGGATGCAATACCTCTGCAGTCGGAGCAAGCATATGTCCGTTGCTGAGACGTTTGATTGGCATACTGCCGATAACAGTATTCATGAACCAGCGAAGCTCTCCTTTACTGTCAAGAGCATAGCTTCCAGCCGGAGCAGCACCGGAACAAATCGTCAGACAGCCATAATCAAAGGCAGATTCATCATACATGTTGACTTCGAATCCGGAGGTGTCAATCGCATCGATGGCTTCTGTCTGGATTTCTACTGTTTTGGAAGTGCCATCTTCTAATTTTAATACGACTTTGTTGTTATAATCAGCATACAGACCATAGATTGGAACGACATGATCTGTGCTTGCTTCAATCACACCGGATACGTTGTCTTCCTTTGCCTTACCTTTTACAGTAACGGTTACGCTTGTCTCTTCCTCTGTTTTGAAAATGGCAACCGCCGTTAAAGGAGAAGCACTGTACGGATCTAGTACGACAAGAGGGTTGTCAATGGTATATCCATTGGAAAGCTCAGCGATTAATTGTTTATCGACTTCTGCCTGAGCTGCCAGGGTATCTGTTTCCTCAATAAGTGTACCGGTTGTCATAGCAGTCAAATCCGTAACAGGAGCCTGTCCTGCTTCTTCTGTTTTGCCACATCCTGCCATGGATAATGCCATAGCGGCAGCAAGAGTGAATGAAAGTATTCTTTTCATAATATCCTCCTAAATATTTTTTCTGAACTATCATACTATTATTATGTGAAGATTATGTGAGTATATGTGAGATTGTGTGAGTTTATAGTAACTGGAAAATAATGAATCTTGACACTTTGACAGGGGTTGTTTACAATGAAAACAACTGAAGGGAGTGGATGAGAAGAATGAAGAAAAGATGGATGAGTCTGTTGCTTTGTCTGATGCTATTATCCTTGGCTGTTCCGACGGTCAGTGCGAAGAATGTGACGGTCAAAACGATATGTAATCAGGTGAAGAAACAGATGGGAGAAGATTATACTCCCAATATGACATATACAAAGAAGGATCTGAGGACAAAACTGGGATTATCCAAGGATCAGTATACATCTATGATGGGCGAAGGAACGATGTTTGGTGGACATGTCCGTGAGTTTATTATTATAAAAGCGAAAAAGGGTAAGACGAAAGAGGTCAATCGCATTTTAACGGATTATCGTAAGGATTTAGTGGAAAATACCCTGTATCCGGCACAGGTTTTAAAAGCGCAGGCATCTACAGTCTATCAGAATGGAAATTACATATGTTTCATTGCACTCGGATTAGATCCGATGGATGATTCTATGTCGGAAGAAGATCTGATTGCACATTATAAAAGTGTAAATAAAAAAGCAATTTCTGTGATTAAGAAGACGCTGAAATAATGGGTGGTAAACATGGTATTTAGTAGCTTTGTATTTTTATTTCGTTTTCTGCCAATTACATTGCTTGTGTATTATATAGCACCGGGAAAATGCAAAAACCTGGTGCTTTTTTTGGCGAGCTTGTTTTTTTATGCATGGGGCGAGCCTGTTTATTTATGTTTGATGCTCTTTTCTACGATCTTTGATTATGGAAATGGGCTATTGTTAGAATACTGTCACAAGAAAGAAAAAGCCTTTCCGGCAAAGGCGGTATTGGTGCTTTCGGTAGTGGGAAATCTCAGCCTTCTATTCGTATTTAAATATCTGCCGATTGACTTGCCTTTGCCTATCGGTATTTCGTTTTATACGTTCCAGACGATGTCTTATACGATTGATGTGTATCGAAGACAATGTAAAGTTCAGCACAATATCATCGATTTTGGTACCTATGTTTCGATGTTTCCTCAGTTGATTGCAGGACCGATTGTTCGTTATCAGACCGTGGAGCAGCAGCTGCGGCATCGCAGCATTTCGGTGGAGCAGATTTCCTATGGCATCTGGAGATTTGTCATAGGACTCGGAAAAAAAGTACTCCTGGCGAATCAGTTTGGAAGCTTTTATGAACAGATGGGACAATCCATTCCGGGCATCCTTTTCTATGGCTTTCAGATTTATTTTGATTTTTCCGGATATTCGGATATGGCAATAGGCTTGGCAGCGATGTTCGGGTTCTCACTTCCTGAGAATTTTCGTTATCCCTATATGGCAAACAGCATTACCGATTTCTGGAGAAGGTGGCATATTAGTCTGGGTACATGGTTTCGCGAATATGTCTACATCCCATTGGGCGGAAACCGCAAAGGCCTGCGAAGACAGATTGTAAATCTGTTGATTGTCTGGAGTCTGACAGGAATATGGCATGGAGCAAGTATGAACTTTCTGTTATGGGGCTTGTATTTTGGAATGCTATTGATGGTAGAAAAGATGATTGGCCTATCGAATCTGGAACGAATACCGGGAGTTCTCCGGCATCTGTATACAGTAATCCTGGTTTTCACCGGCTGGACATTGTTTACGGCAGCAGACGGTAAAACATGGTCATGGTCTGCGGATATGAGTGGTGGGTGGCTTTACCTGCTGATTCTTGGTGTGGTTGGTTCCACAACGCTGCCTGTCCGTTTGGGACGTTGGATGACGAGCCGGTGGAGTAGTAATGTTTGTTTTTGCTTAAAAACCGGTTTTACTTTTGTTGTGTTTCTTTTATGTGTAGCAGCTTTAATCAATACAACGTATAACCCATTTTTGTATTTTAGATTCTAGAGGAGACGGAGATGAAAAAACAATCGGCGATTTATTGTCTGTTTTTTGCAGCATTACTATTTATGCTGACGGGAATGAGTCTGTTTCAAAAAGATAAGGCATTTTCCGGTGTAGAGAATCGTGTTTTACAGGAACGGCCGAAGCCGACGAAGAAAGGTGTTCGAAACGGACAATTTGCGAAAAAATATGAGAAGTATCTAAGTGACCAGTTTCCTTTTCGGCAGCAGTTGGTATCAACAGCCATTACCTGGGAACGGTTGTTAGGAAAAACAGAAATCAATGGTGTGTATTTTGGCCAAGAGGATTATCTTCTGACGCATTATGCAGAATCAGATTTTGACAAGGAACTGGTAAGCGAGAACCTTCGGATTCTAAAGAAAGTGGTCCGGCGTCATACGAAACAGCTTGGGGCGGAGCATGTACGTGTCATGATGGTTCCTTCGAAAAGCTATAGTATGGCAGATTTCCTTCCTGCTTATGCAAAGCAGTATTCGATGGAAGCCTATCATGCCGAATGGAAGGAAGAGTTTGGCGGGCAGTACGTTGACGTTTCGCAGGTGTTGTCGGAAGGCACCGGTTTGTACTATAAGACAGATCATCATTGGACATCTGCAGGGGCGTATGAAGCTTACGCCAAATACTGTGAGAGCATCGGGACAGAAGCGATGCCAGGGGAGCAATATCAGAAGGAAGTAGTAACTACCGATTTTAAGGGAACGACGTATGCGAAAGTGCCGGCTATGGGGTTCGGTGATGAAATTACGCTATATCGTTATGAAGGGGATGAGCAGATCACTGTTGATAAAAATATGGGTGAAGAGCGATGGATGGGACTCTATGATCCGGATAAGCTCGAGAATCCATCTGACAGTATGTATGATGTATTCCTGGGTGGAAATGCCCCTCTTTTGGATATGCGGACTTCGATTAAGAATGGAAGGATTTTGTTCCTGGCAAAGGATTCTTTTGCCAACTGTATGATTCCGTTCCTGACACAGCAGTATGAACGGATTGTCGTAGCGGATTTTCGTTATCTGAGCATTCATATGGATGATTTGCTTAACAGTTATCCGGTAACGGATGTACTCTTCTTATATGAAGATACGGGATTTTTACAGGAAAAAAATATTTTCTGGTTGGAATAACTGAATCTTGACTGACGGCTTGTCATACTGTTATAATTTGAAATTGTGCGAAAAATACAATAGGAAGAAGGAATATTATGAAACCGAAGTTGTTTGATACGATGAAGGGATATACGAAAGAGCAATTGATGAAAGATATCATTGCCGGTATTATTGTTGCAATTGTAGCGCTGCCGTTATCGATTGCACTTGCCATTGCTTCAGGTGTATCGCCGGAGAAAGGAATCCATACTGCGATTATTGCAGGATTCTTTATTTCGTTGTTGGGCGGAAGCCGTGTTCAGATTGGTGGTCCGACCGCAGCGTTTGTTGTGATTATCTGTGGCATTATCAATCAGTTTGGCATAGACGGCCTGATTGTGGCGACCATTATGGCAGGTATTATTCTGGTCATTATGGGTGTTTTAAAGCTTGGAAATCTGATCAAATTTATTCCAAGTACCATTACCGTTGGTTTTACTGCAGGTATTGCAGTCACTTTATTTGTCAATCAGCTCAAAGATTTTCTGGGACTTCAGATTGCTGAAGTACCATCGGAGTTTATTCCGAAAGTGGTTGCTTATGCAAAAAATATACATACGATACAACCATGGACGTTAGTGATTGGTTTAGTAGCAATCGCTATTTTGCTCTTGTGGACCAGGTTTGACTGTGTTATCCCAGGTTCTTTAGTAGCGATTGTTGTCACTACTTTGTTAGTGAAATTTTTACATTTACCGGTGAGTACCATCGGAAGTGTCTTTGGTGAATTGTCGAATCAGTTCCCGGCGCCTCATCTGCCGAATGTGAGTATGGCGATGGTTCGTGACTTGATCTCACCTGCTTTTACGATTGCTATATTAGCGGCGATTGAGTCGTTGCTCTCCTGCGTAGTATCGGATGGTATGATTGGAGATCAGCATGATTCTAATGCGGAATTGGTGGGACAGGGTATTGCCAATATTGCATCCGGTTTGTTTGGAGGCATCCCGGCTACCGGCGCGATTGCAAGAACGGCTACAAACGTAAAAAATGGTGGTAGAACACCGGTTGCAGGTATGGTTCACGCAGTTACCCTGGCATTGATTATGATCGTATTTATGCCTTTGGCACAATT
>JBJELB010000068.1:0-9010 GCA_051878935.1 Lachnospiraceae bacterium
CGGGTGCTGGGCATGGAGCATTACCGTGTACAGCTGATTGGTGCTATTATCCTCCATCAGGGACGTATCGCCGAGATGAGAACCGGTGAAGGAAAAACACTGGTTTCTACCCTTCCGGCATACCTGAATGCCCTGGAGGGCAGAGGCGTGCACATTGTTACTGTCAATGACTATCTGGCAAAACGAGATGCAGAGTGGATGGGTAAGATTCATGAGTTCCTGGGGCTGAAGGTTGGCGTCATCTTAAATGATATGGATAACAAGCAGCGTCAGGAGGCATATGCATGTGACATTACATATGTTACAAACAATGAGCTGGGATTTGACTACCTTCGTGATAATATGGTTATTTACAAGGAACAGCTGGTGCAGCGTGAGCTCCACTATGCCATCATTGATGAGGTTGACTCGGTTCTCATTGACGAGGCTCGAACACCTCTGATCATATCCGGACAGAGCGGTAAGTCCACACGTCTGTATGAAGCCTGCGATATTCTGGCCCGTCAGATGAAGCGTGGTTCAGGTACCGGCGAGTTTTCCAAGATGGATGCCATCATGGGTATTGAAGCAGAGGAAGACGGTGATTTTACTGTCAATGAAAAGGACAAGGTCATCAACCTGACACAGGATGGTGTGAAAAAGGTTGAGAAGTTTTTCCACATTGATAACCTTGCAGATGCAGAGAATCTTGAGATTCAGCACAATATTATTCTGGCACTCCGTGCTCACAACCTGATGTTCAAAGATCAGGACTATGTGGTACAGGATGATCAGATTTTAATCGTTGATGAGTTTACCGGCCGTATCATGCCGGGACGGCGTTACTCCGATGGACTTCATCAGGCGATTGAAGCAAAAGAACATGTTAAGGTGAAACGTGAAAGCAAGACTCTTGCAACGATTACGTTCCAGAATTTCTTTAATAAATATACGAAAAAGGCTGGTATGACAGGTACAGCGCTGACAGAAGAGAAGGAATTTCGTGACATCTATGGTATGGATGTTATCGAGATCCCGACCAACAAGCCGGTTGCACGTATTGACCATGAAGATGCCGTTTACAAGACCAAGGCAGAAAAGTTCAATGCGGTTGTCAATGAAGTTATCGAATCTCACAAAAAGGGACAGCCTGTTCTGGTTGGTACGATTACGATAGAAACATCTGAACTTGTCAGCCGTCTGCTCTCAAAAGCAGGCATAAAACACAATGTGCTGAATGCCAAGTTCCATGAGATGGAGGCGCAGATTGTCGCAGAAGCAGGCCGCCATGGTGCGGTTACGATCGCGACGAATATGGCTGGTCGTGGTACAGATATCAAGCTTGATGAGGAGGCAATGGCTGCAGGCGGTCTGAAAATCGTCGGTACAGAGCGCCATGAGTCAAGACGTATTGATAATCAGCTCCGAGGCCGTTCCGGCCGTCAGGGTGACCCGGGTGAATCCAGATTTTATATCTCACTGGAAGATGATCTGATGCGTCTCTTTGGCTCCGAGAAGCTGATCGGTATGTTCAATGCCCTTGGGGTTCCGGAGGGGGAACAGATTGAACACAAGATGCTTTCCAGTTCTATAGAGAAGGCTCAGAAGAAGATTGAGAGCAACAACTTTGGTATTCGTAAGAACCTGCTTGATTACGATCAGGTCATGAATGACCAGAGAGAGATTATATATGCAGAACGCCGCCGTGTACTGGATGGCGAGAGCATGCGGGATGCAATTTATAATATGATCACCGATCAGGTGGAAAATACAGTGGACAACTGTCTGGCAGATGATCAGTCCGGCGGCAATGCATGGGATCTGAAAGGCCTGAATGATGTCCTGATTCCGGTAATTCCTCTGGAACCTGTGACAGAAGAATATGCAGCCGGCATGTCCAAGGAAGAGTTGAAGCATGATCTGAAGGAGAAAGCTGTGAAGCTGTACGAGGCAAAAGAAGCCGAGTTCCCGGATGCGGAGCAGATTCGTGAGCTGGAGCGTGTGGTTCTTCTGAAAGTGATTGACCGCAAGTGGATGGATCATATTGATGATATGGAAATTCTCAGAGAAGGTATTGGCCTTCAGGCCTATGCCCAGAGAGATCCTCTTGTAGAGTACAAGATGACCGGATACGAGATGTTTGATGCCATGACAGCAAACATTCAGGAAGACACGGTAAAACTTTTGCTCCATGTTCGCGTTGAACAGAAAGTTGAACGGGAAGAGGTTGCCAAGGTGACCGGAACGAACAAGGATGCCAGCCTGCAGAAGGCACCTAAGAAGCGGGCAGAGGAAAAGGTGTATCCAAACGATCCGTGCCCATGTGGTTCAGGAAAGAAATATAAACAGTGCTGCGGCAGAAAATAAATACAAATCCACCGTTTGGCCGAAACTATTTGGCAGCGGTGGATTTTTTTTATTCTATAGGAAAGGCCTTGCCATGCTAAAGCATGAAAGTGCTCCCCTATAGAATAAAAAGCACTTCGTGCAAGGATGCGCCCTGGCACAAGAGGAAAAGGTTGCTTCGCAACTGTGCTCGGCGCAGCAAGAAAAGATGTGCTTTTCAAAATATTAATTGCGTGAGTGTGTGTAGCACACTTTTCTTGTTTTTTATCTGTATTTTTAACTGTAAATTGACAATTATTTCTGTTCTTTGTGCAATCTTTCGTGTATAATGAAGCGTGTACCCCGATTATGTATTTTGCAGTAAGAAAAGCATGCTGACGAATCAGTAACCACCGTAAAAAAATGACAATTCTCACAGAGTCAATAGGATGTCGTTGGTAAAAATGCACAAAAAATGGAATAAATTTTTATAAGGTTTCTTGTTTGAAACCCCTTGCTGTATACTAGGTATAGGGGTATAAACTTCTAAAATGAGTAGAGAGTAAAGTGTGTCACATTGTTTTGTGACCGAAAGGAGGAGATTAGGTTTGATTTGGAGCGGAATTGGTTTGCCCGGTCTGAATCAGAAGAATATTCAATTTGCTTCAAAAATATTATCTGAATGAAAAGGGATAAAGGTTGTTTGATACAGCCGAAAGGAGTGAGAGTGTATGGATCCATTGGTAATAGGCTTAATTGGTATCGTAGCCTTGCTGGTATTATTATTCCTTGGAATGAATATCGGTTTTACCATGATTGTTGTTGGATTCTTCGGGTACATGATCCTTACAAACCTGAACGGTGCTATGGGTCTTTTCGCATCCGTACCATTTACAACGGTTAACAATTATGGTCTCTCGGTTATACCAATGTTCGTCCTAATGGGGCAGTTCGCATTCTATGCTGGCATCAGTCAGGATTTGTATACGTTCTGTAACAAATGGATTGGCCGTGTTCCGGGCGGTCTTGCATCCGCAACTATCGTTGCCTGCGCATTCTTCGCAGCAATCTGCGGTTCTGCAACAGCTACAACAGCAACATTAGGTGTTGTTTGCTTACCGGAAATGAGAAAGTATAACTACAAAGATGAACTTGCTTGTGGTTCTATCGCAGCTGGTGGTACACTGGGTATCCTGATTCCGCCATCTACCGGATTTATCCTGTATGCGATCCAGGCTGAAGAGTCTATCGGAACCATGTTCGCGGCAGGTATCATCCCAGGTATTCTCTTGGCAGCAGTATATGTAATGACAATTATGATTCTGGTTAAGAGAAATCCTTCCCTTGCACCTAAGGGAGAAAAGGTTTCCTGGAAGGAAAAACTGAAAGCAATCAAGGGTGTTATCGCTATCCTGATCCTCTTCGTTATCGTGCTTGGCGGTATCTTCTCCGGTATCTTCACAGCAAACGAAGGTGCAGCAGTTGGTGCATTCGGCGCTTTACTTTTCATGATTGGAAAGAAGAAAGCAAGCTGGGAAAACATCAAGAAGTCCTGCATGGATACATTGAGAACATCCGGCATGATCTTTATGATCATGATTGGTGCATATGTATTTGGCTATTTCCTGACATTATCCCGTCTGCCAATCGAACTGGCAAACACTGTTCTGGATTCCAACCTGCCAAATATCATCGTTGTACTGTTTATCTTAGCAATTTATGCAGTATTGGGTTGTTTCGTAGACTCACTTCCACTGATCGTATTGCTGACACCTATTTTCTTGCCTATCATTAGAGAGATGGGTATGAGCCCGGTATGGTTCGGTGTACTGATGGTTATGATCATGCAGTTAGGTCTGATCACACCACCGGTTGGTATGTGCGTATACGTAATGAAAGGTATTGCCAAGGATGTATCTCTTGGACGTATCTTCAAGGGCGTTGCCCCGTTCGTAGTTGCCCTGCTCATCACAGTAATTATCGTTGCAGTAGTGAAACCATTATCACTTGGTCTGCCGGCTTTAATGTATGGAGCTTAAATACTACATGGGGGTTTATGAAAAGAGTGAAATGTGCGCGAGCATAAAATTTTAAATCACTACATAAAAGGAGGACATTATGAAAAAGAAAGTCGTTTCAGTATTAATTTGTGCAGCAATGTTAGCAGCATTAGGCGCTGGCTGTGGAAGCAAAGATGCAGGATCAGATGCACCGGCAGGATCCACAACAGGCAACGAACAGCAGACAACTAATGATGGAAAGGTTTACAAAATTACAGTTACACAGCATGACCCAGAAGCATCTGCTACAGGTCAGTTCTTAAATAACTGGGCAGCAGAAGTAGAAGAAAAATCAGGCGGACGTATCGACGTTGAGATTTATCACGGTGGTTCTGTAGCTGGTCCTAAGGACTCTCTGGATGCAGTTCTGAACGGAGCAGTAGATATTGCTTGGGGTCTTCAGTCATTCTACGCTGGACAGTTCCCTGTAACAGAAGTATTTATGCTTCCATGTATCGATATTGAAAAAGCAACAGTTGGTTCTGAAGCTATCTGGAACTTCTACAATACAACAGATTACATGAAAGATGAATATTCCGCTTACCATGTATTATTCCTTCACACAAACTGCCAGTCACCAATCTCTACAACAAGCAAGAAGATTGAAAAGGTTAGCGATCTGAAAGGTATGAAACTTCGTGGTAACTCAGGCCCTCCTGTAACATTCATCGGCGAGCTGGGCGCTTCTGCTGAATCTTGCCCAATCAACGACTTATACTCCAACCTTGACAAAGGTGTATACGATGGATGTATCACAGACTGGCATGCAGTTAAATCTTTCAAATTATATGAAACAGTTAACTATTTCTTAGATGAAAACGTAGGTGTTTCTACATACTTCATGCTCATGAACCCAAATAGCTATGCTGCACTTCCGGAAGATTTACAGAAAATCTTAGACGAAGTTTCCGCAGATGCAGGCAAATACACAGTTGCTTGGGATGAAGTTGAAAATGAAGTTAAAGCTATGGACGGCGTAGCAGAAAAACTTTACAACCTGTCTGATGAAGAAAGAGCTAACTTCGAAGCAGCAGCTGACGCTACAGTTCAGAAATGGATTGCTGCTACAGAAAACGGCCAGGAAATCTACGATGCAGCTATGAAATGTATCGAAGAAGCTAACAAATAATTAGTCAGTATTTTTGGAAATGCTGTCCTGAAAGGGGTTAATTTTTATGAAAAAATTTCGCTCTGGAATGACAAAGTTATGCGGAGGCATTTCTTATATTGCATTGGCAGCTTTATTGGTAGCAATGGCTGTTCAGGTAATTGACGTTATTTTAGGACTGGTGTCCACTGCGTCAATTAAAGGAACAAACGAAATTGTTGCTTTACTGATGGTAATTATGATGTTCCTTACCTTTGGTAAGACACATCTGGAAGGCGGACATGTAAATGTTGATATGTTCGTAAACAAATTCCCACCAAAGGGAAGATGTGCAGTAAATGGCATTATGCAGTGCATCTGTGCAATCTTTGCGATCTTGCTTTCTATGAAAGCGTTCCAGCAGATTGGATCTTATGCAGCTCGTAATGCAGCATCAGAAGTATTGCGTATTCCAACAGCTCCATTTGCAGTTATCGAATTTATAGGTTTTGTAATATTCACAATCTGTATCATTATTACAGCAATCGAATATTTTGCGGAAATTCCACATGCGAAACCTATTGAAGTATAATAAGAGTTGAAATTAGAACCTCTGGTTGATTCATCAACCAGAGGTTCTTTTTTTGACAGGAAAGCTCGTTGAAATTTCTGGTAAACAAAGATTTGCTCTGCTCAAAAAATACACGATTGCACGGGAGGAAGATATTGCTTTGCAATGAAACGCATGCTGGAAAGATATATAAAAAAGAGAGCAAACATATTGGTAAAAGTGTATATGTATAGTAATTATATATAGTAAATATATATACCTGCTATATAACCAAAAAAGAAAAAATTGCCTGAAATCCATTGAGTGTATTGTTGGAATACAAGATAAAATCCGTAGTGCATATGAACTGTATATCCCTATATACTTGCTATATAGGGTACACACTTCGTTGCAATGCAGAATACTTTTTGTGATTCGTTTACTCAAAAAGTATAGAGAGAAAAAAAGGATATACTAAGGAGAGAGAGAATGAAAGCAGTAAAGAAAGAGTATGTACACTATCTGATTGCGCTGATCATTGGTATTGTGCTGGCTTTTGCAATTCAGCCAACCAACGGATTGACGGAGCTTGGTGTTCGTGTCATCGCAATTTTGATTCCGGTATTGTACCTCTGGCTGACAACAAACACACACTGGACAAGTTTATTGGCATTGGGCCTGCTTGTATGTACACAGGCTATGACCGCCAATGAGGTTTGGGCGAATTCCCTGGGACACTTTGTGGCAATCACAGTTATTGTCTACATGCTGTTAAATGTTTGTCTGAAAGAGACCGGTGTTATTGACAAAATCGCGATCTTGTTTGTAACTCGTAAATTTGTGCAGGGAAGACCTTATGCCTTTATGGCAATGTTCTTTGCATCAAACATCATTGTAGGTCTTTTTATGGATAACCTGTCACTGGCAGTTATCTATGTTGCGATTGCAGGTTCCCTGTGTGAGCGTATCGGTGTGAAAAAGGGAGATCCCTTCTACACTGCCATTTTTACAGGAACCTTGTGGGGAAATGTAATTCTTTCCATTGCCTCCCCGATTGCACATGCCCTTCCAAACATCATCATGGGTCTGGCAGAGACACAGCTTGGTATTACAATTTCCTATGCGGAATGGCTGATGGTTGGTATTCCGTTTTCTGTATTAATGTTCTTTGCAATCATGATTGCAATTCGTATCTGGAATCCGGATACAACTGCTTTCAAGAACTTTGATGTAGAAGCAGTAAAAAGAGAAAGCAAACCACTTGGAAAAGAAGGCAAGATTGCAGCATTTATATTTATCCTGGTTGTAATCTTCGTTTTGGCACCATCTATCTTAAAAGGTATTATGCCGGTAGTGATGGGATACTTAAACGGTATCGGTGTAGTCGTTCCTGCGATTTTTGGTGTGGTAGCATTAACACTGATCCGTGTTGATAACAAACCGGTTCTGGATGTGCCATCCGCCTTCAGACAGGTTCCGTTCCCGGTTGTTATCTTTGCAGGTACCGTAAGCTGTTTTGCAGTGCCAATTTCATCCGAAGCCACCGGTATCTCCGTTTGGTTAGGAAATATCTTCCGACCAATGGTAGAGGGACTGCCGCCAATGGCAATCATGGTAATCCTGATGATTATCGCCATTGTTATGACAAACTTCCTGTCAAATACAGTAACTATGGTATTGTTCTTTAATATCGGTGTAGTATTGCTTGCAAACGGTTCTTTACATATGGGTGCATTTACAATCGTAATCGCACTTGCTGCATCTATGGCAACCATCACACCATCTGCAGCAGTTCCGTCTCCACTGTTCTTTGGCCCGGGCCACCTGACAATGACCGGAACGATCAAATGGAATCTGATTTTTGTTGTGTTAGCATTTTTTGCCTGCCTGCTGATGATGCCGCTTGCATCCATGCTGCTGGGATAAGAGAAAAAGAATTAATCATAAAAGCATATTTTGCTTTGAAATCATTACACTATCATTGATATAAAAAAATTTGAGAAAGTACAGCACAATCGAATGTTTGTTCTGTACTTTCTTTTTTATGTTTGGTATACTATAGGGTAAAGGGGGATGCACTGAAAACAGTCGCATAAAAAACAAGAGACGCAGGAGGATGTCATGGATAAATTTATATTACACTCCGAATATAAACCCACCGGTGATCAGCCGCAGGCTATCGAAGCCCTTGTGAAGGGCTTTAAAGAAGGTAATCAGTTCCAGACGTTACTGGGAGTCACCGGCTCCGGAAAAACATTTACCATGGCCAATGTCATCCAGGCTCTGAATAAGCCAACGCTGATTATTGCCCATAATAAGACCCTGGCAGCACAGCTCTACGGAGAATTCAAGGAGTTCTTCCCGGAGAACGCAGTGGAGTATTTTGTGTCCTATTACGATTATTATCAGCCGGAGGCTTATGTGCCGTCCACAGACACGTATATAGCCAAGGATTCGGCCATCAATGAGGAGATTGACAAGCTGCGCCTGTCTGCAACAGCGGCGTTGACAGAACGTCGGGATGTGATCATTGTGTCCAGCGTGTCCTGTATTTATGGCCTGGGCAGTCCGGTGGATTATCAGAATATGATGATTTCCCTCAGGCCTGGGATGGAAAAGGACAGAGACCAGGTGCTCAGGCAGCTGGTGGACATGCAGTACACAAGAAATGACATGGATTTTCACCGCGGCACCTTTCGCGTTCGGGGGGATGTTGTTGAGATTTTTCCGGCAGACAGAGGGGAAACGGCATTCCGCGTAGAGTTTTTCGGTGATGAGATAGACCGTATTACCGAGATTGATGTACTGACGGGTGAGATTAAGAGCCGGTTGGAGCATCTGGCTATTTTTCCTGCCTCTCATTATGTGGTTCCCCAGGAGAAGATTCTGGAGGCTGCAAAACACATTGAAGAAGAGCTGGAAGAAAGAATTCGTTATTTTAAAAGTGAAGATAAGCTGTTGGAGGCACAGAGAATTTCCGAGCGGACCAATTTTGATATAGAAATGCTG
>JBJELB010000069.1:0-40054 GCA_051878935.1 Lachnospiraceae bacterium
TCCTTGTTTTTCATCAAGATAGCGAACGAGCTTAGCGAGTTTCGCAATTACCTATATTATATGTTGAAAATAAATACCTTGCCTGCCTCCGTGCCTTTTGTTCTGTTCCCATTGACAGTTTCAGAAAAGCAACTGCTTTTTCTTCCGGGTATCCTTTTTTGAGCAATTCTGCCCGGCACAAGAAACGAAGCCCTACACTGGATGATAGAATATCCAGTTCCGCATTTGCTAATGCTGTTTCTGCCAGTTTCAATGCAAGAGCACGATTTTCCTCCATCATGACCTGCATATCACCAAGCGTTTCTTTACCTAAAAACTTTAATTGAATAAGATAGCTCTCCGGATCGATCTCACGAATCTCAGCATGACTGATTTCGGATATTTCATCTAAAAGTTCACGCATTTTCATGTTTCGTTGTACATATTCTCTCAGAGAAACCATATCAATCGGTACATCGTCCGCCTGATTCTCTACGATTCTTCTCCGAATCTCTGTGGTATATTGCTTCATGTCATTGCGGGCACGGACAAATTCGGCATCTGCCACCTCTAACAATGCAGCAACTCTTGCAAACTGTCGGGATACTGCTCTTGGCACACCGAATTCACTCTTATATCCTAAGTCATGATTAATATCTGACCAGGCATGTTGTAACACTGTCCGTATCTGAATCTCAAATTTCTTTCCACATATTTCATCCGGCCACTTATCACCAAACGGAAGAGAACATATGTAATGCAAAGAAAGATATCCGAATGTATCCGCGTTGATTAAGGCACGCTTATCAGAAGAATTCTCCCAGTCAATCAAGAACACTTCTTCCACACGCTTCCCTATTTTGTCAATTTCATCATTAAAGAAGCAAATCACTCTTGCTCCCAGGATATCTGTCAGATCCTCCAATGATGTATACCAGTCATCGTGCCTGTCCAGCTTTCCTGCCAGACTCTTTTCTGATTTCACGCGGTGTTCAATACCAAGCACCTGAATCCCCATATCTTCAACGATATCATGCAACATTTCATGAACAACCTCACCCAGCTTCACAAAATCGGCTCTGCTCTTCCGGTAGTCCTCCAGTATTATTCTGTTCTTTAAATTCATCACCCTTCTCCTTTGTCACATATCAAATCATAAAAATAAAGTACTTTAACAAATCGTAAATAACCATACCTACGATACCAACCAGCAAAACGATCAGCAAATAGAAAGCAATACTAGACCGGCTGATATTGTTATGAACGATATTAAAATAGAAGTTATAATGAGCCTTCATATTTTTATCACGTTCTTCCACCCACTGATAGATAATCGCATTACTGCATTCATATCCTACCGGAGCATAATTCCGGTATAAATCTTCTTCCAGGCGTCGTATGCGATAGCAATTCGAATCATTCAATTCATAGTTTTCATCCAACGACACCGTCACTAATGCTTTCCGTATTTTCTGGTTATGCAGGTCTTCTATGGTATTAATCTCAACCGGCAGAAGTCTGGCTTCATTAATTCGAATCGAATATCCATACCTTTGCGTTGTAATCGGACTGGATATCATTTCTTTCATTTTCTTAATTCCATCACCCATATTGATTGGCGAAGAAAAAATCTCATCCAGAGATCTATGTGGAATTCGAAAAATAATATAAGCTTCATTACTGGAAAGATACTCCCGGATAGAATTCAGTGAAATGGTAATCACCGTACCTTCAGAAAGATTCCGCATCTTCATAATCTCTTCTGACAATGCAATAAGACTGACTACCCGTCCATCATACCTTAACTCTGATGTATATGCATTTTTCTCTGTATCAATCACACCATTCGTATTAAAAAGCACTCTTAAAATCTCGTCGCTCGATAGTTTGGCGGACAAATCTTCTATATCATGTTCCGCAATAGAAAACGGAACATAAATATTAACATCATCCACATCCTGTGCACCATAAATACGAACACTCACATCAACATAACTCTTTCCTTTGGGCTGAATCCATTCATTCAGGTAGACAGTACTCCGGTCATCCCCATGAATCCATATCGCCCATCCATCATCTGCAAATTTACGATTCTTCGTACTCATCTCCCCCTTGTTTTCATTCCTTATATATACTTTAAAGCTACAGTACAAACAGCACCAAAACAGCACCAAAAGAACATGAAAATATGCCCTTTGCCCCGGTGGGGTGTCAGCGAAAAACCAGATACGCAGCTCGGTCAGCGGCAGTCCACCGGGGAAAACGGCATATTTTGTATAAAAAAAGAATGCTGTTTTCAGGTTTCACTGCAAATCAGCATTCTTTTTAATGCGCTCCTATTTATTAGCAGATAACACGTACTTTAAATACTCCTTCTGCCTCAGACAATGCTTTTACGATTTCTTCAGAAGGAACAGAATCACAGTCAATCAGACTGTACGCATATTCACCTCTTGATTTATTCATAATATCACTGATATTGACATTGTTAGCACCAATAATACCGGTAAACTGAGCGATTGTATTTGGGATATTTTTATGGCATACAGCGATACGAGCTGCCGTTTTGCAAACGCCCATATCACAGGCAGGATAATTTACAGAATTCTTAATGTTACCATTCTCCAGGTAATCACGAATCTCTTTCACAGCCATCACTGCACAGTTATCTTCAGATTCTGCTGTGGAAGCTCCCAAGTGAGGAATCGTAATAACATTGTCAACTCCAACAACTGCAGGATTTGGAAAATCGGTCACATATTTTGAGACTTTTCCACTAGCAAGAGCTGCCTTAATATCATCATCAACCACTAAAGCATCACGTGAGAAGTTTAATACTTTCACACCATCTTTCATCTGAGCGAAAGCATCCGCATTTAACATACCTTTTGTACTGTCAAGCATTGGCACATGCAAGGTTATATAATCACAATTAGCATAAATCTCGCTCACATCTTTTGCGTGATGAACGGAACGGGATAAGGACCATGCTGCATCAACAGAAATGTATGGATCATAGCCATATACGGTCATACCAAGCTTCTCAGCTACGTTCGCAACTAAAACACCAATTGCACCTAAACCGATCACACCGATTGTTTTACCCTGAATCTCTGTACCGGCATATGCTTTTTTCTGTTTCTCAACTGCTTTAGCAATAGCAGGATCGTCTGCATTTGCCTGTACCCAGTTGTAACCACCAATGTAGTCACGAGATGCAAGTAATAATGCAGTAACAACTGCTTCTTTTACACCATTTGCATTGGCACCGGGTGTATTGAATACTACAATACCCTGTTCTGCACATTTGTCTAATGGAATGTTGTTAACACCGGCACCGGCTCTGGCTACTGCCTTTAAGTTTGCCGGCAACTCCAGATCATGCATCGATGCACTACGTACCAAGACTGCATCTGCATCCTGCATATCCTCAACTTTTTTATACTGATCATCGAACAAATCCAAACCACATGCAGCGATTGGATTCAAACAATTATATTGAAACATGATATCTATCTCCTATGTACTATTTATTTGCTGCTTCAAACTCTTTCATAAATGCTACTAATTTCTCAACACCTTCCATTGGCATAGCATTATAGATGCTGGCCCTCATACCACCAACAGAACGATGTCCTTTCAGGTTCTCAAAGCCGGCTGCTTTTGCTTCTTTTACAAATTTTGCATCCAATTCATCGTTTCCTGTTACAAACGGAACGTTCATTAAAGAACGATCTTTCTTCTCTACCGTACCTTTGAATAACTCACTGGAATCAAGGAAATCATAAAGGATGGCTGCTTTTTTCTCATTATGAGCCTTCATAGCCTCTAAGCCACCCTGGTCTTTAATCCAGTGGAAAACTTTACCGCAGATATAAATACCATATGCAGGAGGAGTGTTATATAATGACTTTGCGTCAGCCTGTGTTTTCCATTTTAACATGGTTGGTGTTCCTTCCATAACATCATCTCTGATTAAATCTTCACGGATGATGGCAACAACGACACCGGCAGGACCAACGTTTTTCTGAACACCAAAGTAAATCACACCGTAATCTTCTACATTAACAGGCTGGGATAAGATATCAGAAGACATATCTGCTACCAGAACCTTACCCTTTGTGTCAGGCAATTCATGGAATACGGTTCCGTAAATCGTATTGTTATGACAAATATAAACATAGTCAGCATCATCAGAAATCTCCAGATTAGAAAGATCCGGAATATAAGAAAATGTCTTATCTGCGGATGATGCAATAATATTTGCTTTTCCATAACGGGCTGCTTCCTGCTGAGCTTTCTTCGCCCACTGACCGGTTACAATATAATCTGCCACACCATTTTTCATGAGGTTCATAGGAATTGCAGAAAATTGCTGAGATGCTCCACCTTGAAGGAACAATACTTTGTAATTATCCGGTATGTTCATTAATTCACGAAGTGTTGCCTCTGCATCCTCAATAATCTCTTCAAATGCTTTGGAACGATGGCTCATCTCCATAACGGACATTCCGGTTCCTTTATAATCTAACATCTCATCTGCAGCTTCCTTCAATACTTCAACTGGTAACACTGCAGGACCAGCTGAAAAGTTATATACTCTTGCCATGGTATATATCCTCCTCTAATATTTATTATCATCGTTTCTATTCTATACCCTTTTCCAAGGGCAGTCAACCACTTATAAGTCTTCTTCTGAGAAGACCTCCTCAATCGCTGCACCAGGTGCAACCATAGGAAATACCTTGTCATCTGCATCAATCTGACAGTCAATCAAATATGGTGTATCAGATGCCATAGCACGTTTCAATGCCGCTTCAAATTCATTGATATTCGTAACACGTTCTCCCTTAGCACCCATAGCCTCAGCCAGTTTCACGAAATCGACCGCATCATTTAATATCGTATTAGAATATCTCTGTCCATAGAACAAAGTCTGCCACTGACGAACCATACCCAATACATGATTGTTGATAACAACCTGAACGAGTTGAACCTGATAACGTGCTGCTGTTGCCATTTCGTTCATATTCATACGGAAACATCCGTCACCGGCAATATTAATAACCTGTTCTTCCGGTTTTCCAATCTGTGCACCGATTGCAGCACCAAGACCGTATCCCATGGTTCCCAAACCTCCGGAAGTGAGCAACGTTCTTGGCTTGCGATAGGTAAAATACTGAGCTGCCCACATCTGATGCTGTCCAACCTCTGTTGTAATAATGGCATCCCCTTTTGTTAACTCGTAGATTTTTTCGATAATCTGTGGTCCTGTAAACTGCTCTGTATTATATGACAATGGATATTTTTCTTTGTATTCCTGAATATGATCAATCCACTCATCATGGTTTTGCTGCTCCAGTTTTGAATTAATCTCATTCAAAACGCATTTCAAATCCCCAATGATGCTGGCATCGGTCCGAATATTCTTATTAATCTCAGCTTCATCTACATCAATATGTATAATCTTTGCATTCTTTGCAAATCTGGATGTATTACCAGTTACACGATCACTGAAACGAGCCCCTAAAACAACGAGCAAATCGGCTTCTGTAACACCGAGATTTGATGTTTTTGTTCCATGCATACCAAGCATTCCTGTATAAAGATCCTGAGTCTGGTCAAATGCTCCCTGTCCCATCAGACTGCAGGTAACAGGTGCATGCATTTTATAAACAAATTCTTTTAACTCTTCCTCTGCACTGCCAAGAATCGCACCACCGCCTACAAAAATGTAAGGTTTCTTTGATGCCTTCATCAACTCAAGCGCACGTTCCACATCCTTTTCCTTCAGCTTAGACTTGGAAGGCTCAATTGGTTTTGGAACTTCAGGTGTATATTCTGTGACAGCAGCTGTAACATCTTTTGTAATATCCACAAGAACCGGGCCCGGGCGTCCGGACTGTGCGATTTCAAAGGCACGACGAATCGTCGGAGCCAAATCCGCAATCTCTTTTACAATAAAATTATGTTTGGTAATAGGAAGTGTTACACCTGCAATATCAATTTCCTGAAAGGTATCTTTACCCAACAAGGATACTGCAACGTTTGCTGTAATCGCAACCATTGGAATCGAATCCATATAAGCGGTAGCAATACCGGTAACCAGATTCGTGGCACCTGGACCGGATGTCGCCATACAAACACCCACTCTTCCTGTAGCTCTTGCATATCCATCTGCAGCATGTGCCGCACCTTGTTCATGAGAAGTCAATACGTGACGAATCTCATCACTATGTTTATATAAAGCATCATAAATATTCAGGATTGTTCCACCCGGATAACCAAATACTGTATCTACACCCTGTTCCTTCAGACATTCAATTACAATTTCGGAACCTGTTAACTGACTCATTTTTCTCGTACCTCATTTTTCTTATTGTTCTTTTCCCGGAACTTCTAAGATAGCTCCTCTGTTGCCACTCGTAACCAGTGATGCATATCTTTGCAAATAACCGGTTGTAATTTTAGGCTGTCTTGGTTTCCAGTTTGCCCTCCTCTTGGCAAGTTCTTCCTCGGAAACCACAAAATCCAATGTATTAGCATTAATATCAATTTTGATAATATCGCCTTCTTCTACCAATGCAATATTACCACCAACTGCTGCTTCCGGTGATACATGACCGATTACAGCACCGCGGGATGCTCCGGAGAAACGACCATCCGTAATCAAAGCAACAGAAGAACCTAATCCCATTCCCATGATGGCGGAAGTAGGATTTAACATTTCTCTCATACCAGGGCCACCTTTTGGTCCTTCGTAACGAATGACTATTACATCACCGGCATTGATTTTTCCGCCCTTTATGGCAGCAATCGCATCTTCTTCACAATCAAATACACGTGCCGGTCCTTCATGCACCATCATCTCAGGTGCAACTGCAGAACGTTTTACGACACCGGAATCCGGAGCCAGATTACCTTTTAGCACAGCGATACCACCTGTCTGGCTGTATGGATTTTCTATCGGTCTGATTACTTCAGGATTGCGATTGATGCAATTCTGAATGTTTTCTGCTACTGTTTTTCCGGTTACCGTAAGGGCATCCGTTTCTAACAGACCTTTTTTATTCAATTCATTCATGACTGCATAAACACCGCCTGCTTCATTCAAATCTTCCATATAGGTAGGACCTGCCGGAGCCAGATGACACAGGTTCGGCGTAACAGCACTAATCTCATTCGCAATATCTAAATCCAGCTCTATTCCTGCTTCATGAGCAATGGCCGGCAAATGAAGCATGGAATTCGTCGAGCATCCAAGTGCCATATCCACACGTAAGGCATTACGGAATGCTTTCTCTGTCATGATATCACTTGGACGGATATTCTTCTCATACAGCTCCATAATCTTCATACCTGCATGTTTTGCCAGACGAATACGCTCAGAATATACAGCCGGAATCGTACCATTGCCACGAAGTCCCATACCAAGAGCTTCTGTTAAGCAATTCATCGAATTGGCTGTATACATACCGGAACAGGAACCACAAGTAGGACAAGCCTTGTTTTCATACTCCAGTAATTCCTCTTCTGAAATCGTTCCTGCACTTCTGGCACCAACTTTTTCAAACATGGTAGATAAACTGGTTTTACATCCGGCTACGCGACCTGCCAGCATAGGACCACCACTGACGAAAATCGTAGGAACATTGACTCTGGCAGCTGCCATCAATAAACCCGGTACATTTTTATCACAGTTCGGCACCATAACAAGTGCATCGAACTGATGTGCTCTTGCCATACATTCTGTAGAATCGGCAATCAAATCACGGGTAACAAGAGAATATTTCATTCCTTCATGACCCATTGCAATACCATCACATACTGCAATTGCCGGGAATACCACCGGTGTACCACCTGCCATTGCAACACCAAGTTTTACGGCGTCTACAATCTTATCAATGTTCATATGTCCCGGTACGATTTCGTTATAAGAACTAACGATACCCACCAAAGGCTTTCTCATTTCTTCTTCTGTGTGTCCCAATGCATTAAATAAAGATCGATGTGGAGCCTGCTGTTCTCCAACTCTTACATTATCACTTTTCATGTTCACTCACCTCTATATTCTTTCTGCGATACGGTCGCCCATTTCTTTCGTTCCTACTAAAGTACATCCTTCTGACATAATATCGCCTGTGCGGTATCCGTCTTTCAGCACCTGTTTTACAGCTGCTTCTACAGCATCTGCTTCCTGGTCAAGATTAAAGGAATAACGAAGCATCATAGCTGCAGATAAAATGGTAGCAATCGGATTTGCTTTATTCTGTCCTGCAATATCCGGTGCGGAACCATGACTTGGTTCATAAAGGCCAAAAGAATCTTCCCGAAGGCTTGCAGAAGAAAGCATACCGATCGAACCTGTTACCATACTCGCTTCATCCGACAGAATATCACCAAACATATTCTCTGTCAGAATCACATCAAACTGTTTTGGATCTTTTACCAACTGCATTGCGCAGTTATCTACCAGCATATGCTCCAGCGTGACTTCCGGATAATCCTTTGCCACCTCGTTCACAACTGCTCTCCAAAGGCGGGAGGAATCCAAAACATTTGCTTTATCGACACTGATCACTTTCTTACGGCGTTTCATCGCAACGTCAAAAGCACGGATTGCGATTCTGCTTATCTCATCTTCGTTATAAGTAAGAGAATCCATAGCTGTTCTCACACCATCGATTTCTTCAGTGCTGCGTTTACCAAAATATAATCCACCGGTCAATTCCCGCATAACAACCATATCAAAACCGGTTCCGATAATTTCATCACGAAGCGGGCAGGCAGCTTTCAGTTCTTCGTATAAATATGCCGGACGAATGTTTGCAAACAAGCCAAGCTCTTTACGAATACGCAGCAATGCAGCTTCCGGTCTTAACGGTGCCGGAAGCTGATACCACGGTGAAGTATTCGTATCTCCTCCTATGGAACCCATTAAAACAGCATCACTCTCGCGCGCAATTTCTAACGCTTCTTCTGTCAACGGAACTCCATAGACATCGATAGATGCACCACCCATCAGAATCTCCTCATAATCAAATTCATGATGATACTTCTCTCCAACCTTGTTTAATACCTTCATTGCCTCGTTCACGATTTCCGGGCCAATTCCATCTCCTTTGATGACCGCTACATGATATTTCATCTTCTTATTCCTCTTTTCTACTGTAATGATACTTTCTGTATTTTAGAATATTTACTATATACCTTTTTGCCATTTACCAGATTATAGGTTCTAATTTTATAATAATAGGTCTTACCTTTGTTTAATTTTGTATGATAACAGCCTGTTGTATTACTGGTATAAACGGCAAAACGGTTATAACGACCTTTCTTTGAAGTCGCATAATAGACTTCAACATAACCGGCATCCGTGAAGCTCTCCCAGGTCAGATCGGTGCTGGTCTTTGATTTCTTTTCTGCCACAAAGGACGGCTGATCCGGTTTACCGGACAACACAATCTTATACTTTTTAGAATAAGGACTATAGAACTTCTGCCCTCCGACAATCTTGTAAGAACGAACCCGATAATAATATGCTTTTCCCGGCTTCAAGCCTCCATTGATATAACCGGACGATTTCGAACTGGCTGTTCCGATTTTTTTATAGGTTCCATTCAATGAAGTGGCACGGTAGATGTAATATCCACTCATAGAAGTATCCTTCGTCCACAGAAGCTTCGCTTTATAAGCCCCGGCTTCACTTAAAGACAACACCGGCTTCTTCATCGAATCCGGATTCAATGTCCAACTGGCATATAGTATGACATCATTTGCCGGCATAGTAGTTGTACTCTTGTATTCTTTTCCCGTCTGATTCTTGCCGGAATACCACCCGGCAAAATCATAATCTTCTCTTTCCGGAATCGGCAGTTCTCCAACCTTTGTGTTCCACATAACGTCAATCTTTTCCACGTCCAGAGACCCCTCACCGGGTTGAAAAGTAATCGTATATCCTGCCACTTCGTAAACAGGGGTAAAATAAAACGGGATAAAAATATTCTTATCAAAATTCCAATACGTATCGCCGGAATTATCTTTATAATCCCATGCGATTAACTGATATCCTTTTTTATCGGCAATCACCGGTTGCGATACCGGCATTCCCGGAACCACATGTTTCGTTATCGTGCCTTCTTCTGTCTCAAAGTAAGCTTTTAAACAGAAGTCGTCTAATTCAAACGGATGATACTGGAGAACTCCTGTCACATAATGTGTCTTTCCGTATGGATATTGAAGTTTCACTTTAGAACCACTGCCAAATGCCTTTTCGTTAATCTCCGGAACATCCGAAAGATAATAAGCATTCGCCAGATTATTACATCCTTCAAAGACATTCGCATCCATATCGGTAGGACCATAGAAAACAACATCCGTCAGTTTCAGGCAGTTGGCAAATGCTCTGGAGGGAAGCGAAACAACATTTTCACCAACAACAACCTTCTGTAAATTGCTGCACGCTCCGAACGTATTATTGATATCTGCAATCGCATCACCACTGATTGTTGTAACCGAATCCGGAATGACGATTGCTTTCAGAGCGATACAATAATAAAAGGCTCCGATTCCAATTGACTGCAATGATTGTGACAATGCAATCCCATCCAGCGAAGTGCATTGAAAAAAAGCATAATCCCCAATTTCTTTTACGCTGTTTGGCATCGTAACACTTTTCAAGGAAGAACAACGGTAAAAGGTATTGGTTGGTATCGCCTCTAGCTTATCGCCCAAATCTACTTTTGTCAGCCTGGTACATCCATAGAAGACACCACCGTATGTTTGATCATCCTCTACACTGCCAAGCATAGTCACATGATCCGGTAACGAAACCTCTGTTAAACTGGTACAGTTTGCAAATGCCATCTGACGAATCGTATACAAACCGGTTCCAAAGTCCACGGTTTCCAAATTGGTGCATCCATAAAATGCAGATTCATCAATCAATGACACCGTATCCGGTATCACTACCGTTTCTAATTCCGTATGATTCCGAAAAGCAGATTCTCCAATCTTCCGCACCGGATAGCCCTTTATCTCTTCCGGTATTTTCAGTTCTGTTACTTCTTCTGTATTGTCATAATCGTTGATAATTGCATATGGTTTCGTAATACCAACGACTTCATATGTGTAACCATTACTCTTCGCTGCCTGAACCTTAACCGGTACACACATCAGCATGATGATGAACCAGACAGGCAATAACCAGAGCAATATCGATATTCTATGATGCTCTTTGTTCATATGGCACACCTTCCTTTTGAAGTAATACGCCCTTTATTTTTGATTGATGTAATTCATCAACCCCTCTGCAGCAATAATCTTCTGCATAAATGGCGGAAATGCCTGACCCTGGAAGCTGGTTCCTTTGGTCTGATTGGTAATGATTCCACTGTCGAAATCAACCAGAACTTCATCTCCTGCTTCAATCCCCTGTGCTGCCTCTTTGCATTCAATGATTGGCAGTCCAATGTTAATGGCATTTCGATAAAAAATACGGGCAAAAGTTTCTGCGATAACACAGCTGACACCTGCTGCTTTGATAGCAATCGGTGCATGCTCTCTGGAAGAACCACAGCCAAAATTCTTATCGGCTACAATGATATCTCCCGGTTTTACACTTTTAACAAAATCTTTATCAATGTCTTCCATACAATGTGTTGCCAGTTCTTTTGGATCCGATGAATTCAGATATCTGGCAGGAATAATAACATCAGTATCAACGTTATCTCCATATTTAAATACAGTTCCTAATGCTTTCATGTCTCTTCCTCCTATAATCCTAATTCTGCCGGCTCTGAGATTTTACCTGTTACTGCAGATGCTGCTGCAACAGCCGGACTTGCAAGATACACCTCTGAATCCACGTGTCCCATTCTTCCTACGAAGTTGCGGTTTGTGGTAGAAACAGCACGCTCTCCTGCTGCTAAAATACCCATATAACCACCCAGACACGGACCACAGGTTGGAGTACTGACAACAGCACCGGCCTCAATGAAGATCTTCATAAGACCTTCTTCCATTGCCTGAAGATAAATCGCCTGTGTAGCCGGAATAATGATACAACGAATTCCATCTGCTACTTTTCTTCCTTTTAATACCTCTGCTGCAATACGAAGGTCACTGATACGTCCATTCGTACAGGATCCGATGACTACCTGATCAATCTTAACATCCTGAATGTCAGACATCGGATGAGCATTTTCCGGTAAATGAGGGAAAGAAACTGTTGGCTCCAGTGTCGATAAGTCGATAGTATATTCTTCATCATACACTGCGTCTTCATCTGCCTCGTATATCGTATATTCTTTCTTGGAATGCTCTTGCATATAGGCAATTGTCTGTTCATCTACAGGGAAAATACCATTTTTTGCTCCCGCTTCAATCGCCATGTTCGCAATGGAGAATCGGTCATCCATATTCAGATGAGCGATACCGTCTCCCACAAATTCCATTGATTTATATAATGCTCCATCTACGCCAATCATTCCAATAATATGTAGAATCACATCTTTACCGGTCACCCACTTCTGTGGTTTACCGGTCAATGTAAACTTGATTGCTGAAGGAACCTTAAACCATGCCTTACCGGTAATCATGCCAGCACCCATATCGGTACTTCCTACACCTGTTGAGAAGGCACCCAAAGCACCATAAGTACATGTATGGGAGTCTGCGCCGATACAACATTCACCTGCAACGATCAGACCTTTTTCAGGAAGGAGGGCATGTTCAATACCCATCTGACCAATCTCAAAATAATTGGTAATATCATGTTCCTTCGCAAATTCTCGCACACATTTACAATGCTCTGCTGATTTAATATCTTTATTTGGTGCAAAATGATCCGGCACCAAAGCAATTTTATCTTTATCAAATACCGTTTTCTTATTCAACTTCTCAACTTCATGTATTGCAACCGGGGCTGTAATATCAT
This sequence comes from Lachnospiraceae bacterium, assembly GCA_051878935.1. Classification (GTDB taxonomy): domain Bacteria; phylum Bacillota; class Clostridia; order Lachnospirales; family Lachnospiraceae; genus CANQDT01. Next base: position 12,917 of record JBJELB010000069.1, read on the forward strand.
TCGCCAGCACCAGATCCAAATCCGCTTCGATTAATTGTCCTGCCTCCACATATGGCAGTCCCGCATGTGCTGCCAGGATTTTCTGAGTCATTGTCATTCCCATTTTCCATTCAACCTCCATTTCTTTCGTCCTACCATAGAAAAAGCCCATGGTAAAAATGATTCCTAATATCATAGCACATTTTTTACCATGGGGCAACCTTTCTTACGAACATTATCGCAATTTCGTACCTTTTGTATCCCGTTTACTTCGCTTAATCTTCGTATAGTGCACTGTTTTTTTCTTGTATGGTATCTCCTCCTGATTCTGATGCTTTACCAGAATAGCATGAGCAACTTTATCACCTTCTGCCAGCTTGATACCACGTACACCTACCGCACTTTTCTTTTTCTCCGGAACTTCTGATAGCGAGAAACGGCAATAAACGCCATCCTCTGTGACCAGCACGACATTGTCATCTGCAATGTCCGGATCTAACAAATGAACTGCAACGACTTTGTCATCATCTTTTAACGAAGTTGCAGCCACGGTTCGTTTACTCACTTCAAATTCTGAAGCCAGCACCTGCTTCATCATACCGTTTGCTGTCGTAAATAACAGCTTACGCAGTTTCAGATCATTACATGGCATAATAAAGACAATATTCTCTCCCTTACTGTCATAGTTCCCCAGATTATCAATTGGAGTTCCCTTATCTTTATAACGTCCAAATGGCATATCCATAACTTTGACCTGATGCATAATTCCGGTATCCGTAAAAATACAGATTCTATCCGTATTCATACAGGAAAATACATAACGATATTCCTGTGCGGCTGTTTCTTTGTTTCTCTCATATGTTGGAAGATCAATCGTCTTCGTATAACCAAAGCGATCAATCAGACATACTACTTCCTGTTCTTTGACCTTTTCTTCAATATAAACAGCAGCTTCACCATCTTCGACAAGCGTTTTACGTTCTACTGCATATTCCTTCGCAATACGGTCCAGATCTTTCTTAATGACCTTCGCCATGGATTTCGGATTTTTTAAGATATCTTCATATTCCGCAATCGCATGAAGTAATTCCTGATACTCCGCTTGTAATTGTTCGATTTCCAGTCCAATCAAACGATATAAACGTAATTGCAAAATAGCATTCGCCTGTCTCTCAGTAAAATGCAGACCGGCTGCTGCCTGTCTGGATGCTTCTGATTTAAATCGAATTGGTTCGGTCGTACCGTTCATCAGACACTCTTTTGCTTCTTTCTGATTCTTACTGCCTCGTAAAATCTCAATGATCAAATCAATAATATCACATGCCTCTATCAGACCTTCTTTGATTTCTTTTTGATCCATAGCCTGAGACAATAAGGTCGTATATTTTCTGGTCGCCAGTTCAAACTGGAATTTTACGTGGTGTTCTATGATTCCTTTTAAGCCCAAAACTTCCGGTTTTCCATCGACAATTGCTAACATATTGACACCAAAGGTATCTTCCAGTCTGGTCTTTTTATATAACAGGTTTTTCAGCTTCTCAACATTCGCATTCTTCTTTAATTCCAGAACAATACGGATGCCTTCCTTGGAAGATTCGTTGGAAATATCACTGATATCACTTGTTTTCTTTGTTTCAATCAGAGTCACAATGTCTGCAATAAACTTACCGATATTGGCACCAATCATAGTATATGGAATCTCACTGATGACGAGCTTGTCTTTCTCCGACCGTTTCTTCGCAGGCTCATATTCCACTTTACCGCGTAGCTTGATTTTACCGGTACCTGTTTCATAGATATCCTTCAATTCACTCTTATTGATTACGATTCCGCCGGTTGGAAAATCCGGTCCCTGCACATACTGCATCAATTCTTCTGTCGAAATGGTCTTTTTATCCATATAGGCTTTGACCGCCTGGATAACTTCCTTCAAATTATGTGGCGGGATACTTGTGGTCATACCGACCGCGATACCATCCGCACCATTGATTAATAAGTTTGGAACACGTACCGGTAAAACTGCAGGTTCTTTTTCTGTCTCATCAAAATTCGGTACAAAATCCACAACATTTTTATCCAGATCAGCCAGATAGACTTCCTGTGTAAATTTCTTTAATTTTGCTTCGGTATAACGCATGGCTGCTGCTCCATCGCCTTCAATCGAACCAAAGTTACCGTGTCCGTCCACTAATGCCATGCCTTTCTTGAAGTCCTGCTCCATAACAACCAAACATTCATAGATGGAACTATCACCATGCGGATGATATTTACCCATCGTATCTCCCACGATACGTGCTGATTTTCGATGTGGCTTATCATAATTCAGCCCCAGTTCATTCATTGCATATAACACACGTCTCTGAACCGGTTTTAAACCATCCCGGACATCCGGAACCGCACGAGATGTAATAACGCTCATGGAATAATCAATATATGATTTCTGCATAACCTCCGAAAACTCAGACTTAATGATTTCTTCTGCCATGATTCACACCTCCTATATATCCAACTCTGCTTCTGTCGCATGTTCATAGATAAAATTTCTTCTTGGCACCACATCATTTCCCATTAATACTGAAGTAATCTCTGTAGCCATGCGGGCATCTTCAATCTCAATTTGTTTCAATACACGGGTTTCCGGGTTCAGGGTTGTTTCCCACAACTGGTCCGCATCCATCTCACCTAAACCTTTATACCGTTGAAGGGTAAAGCTTCCGGTATGCTTTGCCCGGTAACGCTCCAACGCTTTATCATCATATAAATACTCTTCTTCCCCTTTTTTCGGAATTGCCTTATAAAGAGGTGGGGTTGCCAGATAAACATGACCGCAGGTAATCAGCTCCGGCATAAAACGATAGAAAAATGTTAAAAGCAATGTAGCAATATGGGCACCATCCACATCCGCATCTGTCATAATGATAATCTTATGATAACGCAGCTTACTGATATCAAAATCATTTCCATACCCTTCTGAGAATCCACAACCAAATGTATTGATCATCGTTTTAATCTCAGCATTTGCCAGCACCTTATCCATCGATGCCTTCTCTACATTTAGAATTTTACCACGAATCGGTAAAATAGCCTGCGTCTTACGGTTACGGGCAGTTTTCGCCGAACCGCCTGCGGAATCACCCTCTACTATGAACACTTCACACTCTTCCGGATTGCGGCTCTCACAGTTGGCAAGCTTTCCATTACTGTCAATAGAAAATTTCTGTTTTACAAGAAGATTCGTCTTTGCTTTTTCCTCCGCTTTGCGAATCTTCGCCGACTTTTCTGCACAGGCAATCACCTGTTTTAATACATCCAGATTCTTGTCAAAGAACAACTGTATCTGCTCGCCGGTAATATCGGAAACAACCCTACCGGCATCCGGATTATCCAACTTCGTTTTCGTCTGTCCTTCAAACCGAGGTTCCGGATGCTTGATAGCAACAATGGCTGTCAGACCATTCCGGACATCTGTTCCGGTAAAATTCACATCTTTCTCTTTTAGAATTCCAAGCTCCCTGGCATACTGATTAATCACGGCTGTAAACTTCGCTTTAAATCCGGTCAGGTGGGTTCCGCCCTCCTGTGTAAAAATATTATTACAAAATCCCAGAATATTCTCCTGGAATTCATCGATATACTGGAATGCAACCTCAACTTCTATCCCGTCAGATTTCTGTTTAAAATAAACAACTTCATCGGATACCAGAGGCTTATCCTTATTCAAAGCACGAACATATGCTGCGATTCCCTCAGGCTCATGATATTCCCGTTCTACCTGCATACCTTCTCTGCGGTCTTCAAAATAAATCTGCAAGCCCGGATTCAGATACGCTGTTTCATGCAAACGATTTCGAACTGCACTTGCTTTAAAAATCGTTTTCTCAAAAATCTCATCATCCGGCATAAAGGTAACTTCCGTTCCTGTTTTGCTCTTCTTACAGGTTCCCGTTACTTCCAATGGGGCAACCGGTTTGCCCTGTTCATAACGCTGATAATAAATCTTTCCATCCTGATAGATCTCAACCTCCAGCCATTTGGAAAGAGCATTAACAACAGACGCACCAACGCCATGCAGACCTCCCGAAATCGGATATCCACCGGTGCCGAACTTACCGCCGGCATGAAGCATGGTAAATACCACTTCCACAGCAGGAATGCCTGCTTTCGGATGGATTCCTACCGGAATACCGCGACCATTATCAATGATAGTTGCCGAACCATCTTTATTCAGACACACACTAATCTCTGTACAGTGTCCGGCCAGATGTTCATCAACAGAATTATCTACAATCTCGTAAATCAGATGATTCAACCCTTTGGTAGATACGCTGCCAATATACATTCCCGGTCTTCTGCGAACTGCCTCTAACCCCTCGAGTATCGAGATACTCGAGGCATTGTATTGTTTTTCTTTTGCCATATTTCTTCTCCTCAAAAGAAAAAAGTATGTTGCGCCCGGCAATATACTTCTTCCGATTATTATTTATTAAAATATCCTAAGCGATTTAATACCATCATATATCCATCATTACCATAATTCAAAGAACGGTTCACACGACTGATTGTAGCCGTTGAAGCTCCGGTTTTTCCCGCAACCTCCTGATAAGTTTTCTTATCACACAGCATCTTTGCAACTTCAAAGCGCTGGCTGAGTGACAATAATTCATTTACTGTACAAACATCTTCAAAGAAAGCAAAGCATTCTTCTTTGGTCTCTAATGTCAGAATTGCTTCAAAAAGGTTTTCTACCTCTGGTGTATGTATTCCCTTGCCCATAGTGAATCTCCTTTACTATACGTACTGCACAACCATTTATAATGATAGCATTTTAGCACTGTAAAGTCAAACATTATGATATCTTTTCCACACAAAAAGGGCAGCACATCCAATGACACACTGCCCCAAAAATACACTTCTAATTAACCGATTCAAACACCCATAAAGCATTATCCGAACCGGTATGACTCCATTGTACAACCGGCGCTCCATTGGCCTTGCTCGATCCTGATACATTCAATGAGGATTTAGCCCCTGACACCATTGTATAAATTGCATAGACTCCCTCATCTACTCGTTCAACCTTAAACTGCTGATTACTGCCATTACCCGGAGTCCAAATAATTACATTGGCCCCGTCTTTGGAAGTATTATTGGCAACATCCAACACTTTTTTATAATCTGAACACGCTGTGTAGATTTGATATACCCCCTCTGTCATTTCGACTAATTTAAATCTCTGCGCATTTCCCGCATTATATTGCCATTGTTCTATCAATGTTCCATTCACACTTGAGCCGCTGGTCACATCCAGGTATAAGCCGCTGTTCAGATTACGTATATAGTATTCCCCCTCTGACACCAATGGTTCTAATTGCCACAACTGATTATCCGATGCCTTATATGTCCATTGTATCAGACCGGTTCCACTCTGTTTACTGGAATTCGGAACATCCAGACAAGACTTTCCGCCGGAAATCATGGTAAGTATACCATAGCCATTATCTGTTTTCTTAAACTGAAACAACTGATTATTTGCAGTGGCATTCTCCGTCCATTGAATGATATTGACTCCATTGTCTGATTTTGCTCCGGCAACATCGATTCCTTTTGTAAAACTACTAGCTCCAGTAAGTATTTGGAACTTTCCATTTCCATTTGTTGTAATCTTAAACTTCTGAGCTGATGAACCGGTAAACATATTCTGTTCTATCAAAGTACCATTTGCTGCACTTGCATTCCGTACGGTAAGATACAATCCACTGTTCACATTTTTTAGATAGTAATAACCATCGGATATATATTCAACAGCCTCAGACGGCGTATATAACAAAGTAGCTGCCGCCGGATAATCGTGAGAAACACTTTCCGGTTTATAAGACTCATAAGCCTTTGCAAGATATTGGTACTTTTCCTGAGTCATATCCTGTTTCTCAATATATTTGTAATAATTGTATAGAATTCCAAGGAACTGATCAATTCTTCCTCTGTTATCAGAATTGATGCTTGAGTAATAATTGCCATTTCCACATGATGCCGTTGTCCACAATACATCATATCCAAAATGGTACTTCAATAAATAAGTGGTTCCTGCCAACAAACGATCATCTAAAAAATTAAATCCATTTACCGCATTAGAATCTGTGGATATCTCTCCAGTAATCGGATCAACCTTTGTATTTTGATGATACATCGTTTGAACCAGTGTTGATAAACCACCTATATCATCATAAGAATGTCCAACATCTCGTCCCATCTCAATTAACTGTACATGGTAATCTGCTGACGATAAAGCTTTTCCCGTTTCTTCGTCCTTAGTCATGTAACGGCACTGATACTTAATCGAACCATTCAATCCACCTTCATCTCCTGATGAATTCACCGTTGTTGCTTCTACTGCCTCTGCATATAAAGCAAAATCATCATTAAAAATTGCTTTAGCCATCGTTCCCATTACACAAAACTGATGCTGATTCATAAAATATGTATGACAGTTATAGGTATTAGAAAACAACTCCATCATATTACATAGATTAGAAGTATCCGCGTTTGTCCATTTTAAACTATCTGTCTGACAATCTGAATACCGTAATATCTCAGCTGCCGAAGCAAGAAAATATGTTACGGTAGCAAAACGAAAATTACGATGTTCCATACAGGATTCTATTGATGCATAGCTGCGGATAATCTTCATAGCATTCGAACGATATGTATCATCACCAGTAATATACCACATTACAGCTTGATAAAATGCTGTGGAAGCATCTTTATTCGCTCGATCTCCTACATACTCACTCGGGTTAGAGTAATACGTACCATCTGTCGACGTATATGCCCACGGTCCTCTTACATTAATAAAAATCTCATTACCTTCCTGATAATAAATCGCCGGTGATTTACTGCATTTAGAAGATGCCGCAAATGACTCAAACGCACTGCTCCAAGGATTGATCCCTGCCCTTACCTTGTCACGGACTGTATCAAGTTGCTCCTGATTCATTGCAATACCCGGATGATAAAAGGTAAAAGAAATTGTTTTCCCTGCCGAGTTTTTACAACTTCCTTTCTTTGTTGCTGCATTAATCTGCGGTTTATAGTCCGCAATGAGTGATGATGTTGCCGCACTCACCTTCTCTGCCTTGTTCCCCAAGCAAAGCAAAGAACTCATCATAATCAAAACCATACATACGGATAACCATTGTTTCCCCTTTCCTCTGTTCCCAAGCATCATAAATTCTCCTTCCCTTTTGTTTAATTTGCACAATTATTTTTATATTTTCTTTATCTTTTGTAGCATTACAACGAATACATAATACAACATTCCATTTCTATCATGCAATCTTTTTCAGAAAAATTGTAATATTTGCAAACAAAATAACACCACTTTCCTAATTAATTGTAAAGTGGTGTTATCTGTTTTTCTCTATTTTATTGTCATAATATTAAAAGGTTTCACCAGATAAATCTGTTTTCCGATTTGCTCCTGACGCATGATCCTACATGCATTCCGTGCCAACTCTTCTTTATGAAAAAGACCAAAGACAGTCGGCCCGCTTCCGCTCATCAAGGAGTTGATTGCTCCCAATTCCAACATCCGTTCCTTCAAAGACTGAATCACCGGATATTCCGGGATTGTAACACTTTCTAATACATTACCCAGCCGGTCACTGATACCCTGGAGATCCTGCTCTTTTATGGCCTCGATCATTCCGCTGATATCCGGATGACGCAGCGTTTCATCCAACTTTAAATGATCGTAAACAAACTTCGTTGACACATTTACTCCCGGTTTTGCAATCAAAATATAGCAATCCGGCATCGGATCCAGACGTGACAGTTTCTCTCCGATTCCCTCTGCTAATGCCGTTCCCCTCATCAGACAATATGGTACATCCGCACCAAGAGCTACCCCCAATTTCATTAATCTGGTTCGTGACAGTTTTAAGTCAAATAACTGGTTCATGGCATGCAAGGTTGCGGCACAATCACTGCTTCCTCCCGCCATTCCTGCTGATACCGGGATGAACTTTTTCAGTTCAACCGAAACCCCTTCCTGAATACGATACGTTTTCTTCATCAGCGCGATTGCCTTGTATACCAGATTATTCTCATCATTCGGCAAAAAAGGAAGATTGGTTGAAACAGAAATACTATCTTCTTTTGTTTTTCTCAGGATTAACTGATCATACAACTGTACTGTTTGCATAATCATACGTACTTCGTGATATCCATCCTCTCTTTTACGAATCACATCTAATCCCAGATTAATTTTCCCATATGCCCTTGTTCTAAATTCATCCATGCTCTTTCTCCTGTGCATTATTATTCTATTGATGCCCACGAATTGCTTCGCACGTTGTGCTCCCGAAATCACCCCAAACATTATATCACATATAATAATCACGCACTTTCTTCGCACGTTGTGCTCTCGAAATCGCTCCAAACATTCGCCTTCCCGACTTGCGTCTTCAGGCTCATGTTTGTTTATCCAGCAAATAAACAAGAATCTCTGCCTGCGAGCAGTCTCGATTCTTGTTTACTTGCTGGAATTATTATATCACATATTACATTCCTTGACTATCACAAGACGATCCCCTGGCTGCACCTGTTCATCCAACAACTCATTATTATCCAAAATCTGTTTTCTTGTTGTATGATATCGTTTCGCAATATCCCAGATGGTATCACCATCCTTCACATAATATCCGATCATTCCCGGAAGCTTTTCAAATTCCGCCACGTCAAACGCCTGCTCCACCACATCCGTGATAACCGAAGTTTCTCCTTTTACAAAAGCAATAACCCCGACTCCTATGACCGCCTTACATTCCATTTCTTCTCCATCCAACATATTGGCACTGATTTGCTCGAGGCTGGCATTTAAATCATAGCCCACTTCCGGACCAATGGTTCCTGTTTCCAATAGAAAAGAAAAAGGCATCATAATATTCATGCTGTTAATCGGAGATTGATCCTGATTGCTGATATAAATCACTGTCGCATCTACAACACCTTCGATTTGAATCCCCTGCTCCTGCATGCTCGTGTCATCAATCTTAACACTTCCTTCCACATGGCAAATCTGCATAATCTTCGGCATACCATCTGACAGTGCAATTCTTTTGCTCACCCTGGTTTTTCCGTTGTTTTTCAGCAACAGATTCTCGTAAGTAAAATCTTTACGGACAATATTATAGGCTGCCCCCGGCATATACGCATCACACAGGTAATTGGCATGTCGGTCCTCATAAATCTTCATATCCAGATCCAATACCAATTCAAGCTCAATCATCCGCTCTTCTCCATCTTCATCCGGTTTGATATCTACCTGTTTGGACCCGATGCTGCAGACAACATTTTCAATCATACTTTCATTGCAGTTTTCACACGGAATACTGGTATGAATCTGGGACTCCCATGTTACACATTGTACCGGTGCATCTTCCGCTTCATACATCACGAAAAGCGATAACTCCGACTGAATACTGACCGCATCCTCCAATAAACGGATTTCCTGATTATGTAATGCAACGCTATCCCAAAGAACATGCATGATATTCGGTTTATTATTTGGCAGTGCATATTCTTCTTTCACACGTGCAGTATCTTTCTTATTCACAGCGAGGCTCGACAGATGAATCGTTTTAAACAATTGTTCCATCTTCGGTTCATCCACCCCTACAGCACCCTCAATATAGTCCATATCACTGGCTGTTATTTTCAACGTAACAATGCCCTTCACGCCAAGCTTTCTTGAATTAATTACCGAAAAGGTCAAATCCTCCAGATTACCATTAACCTTTACCATATCCATCGGTAAGATGCCATCCATATGTATCATTTCATCAAAGGCAATGGAATGGGTAAAGGAAGCCAGTGGGCTCTGACTGCCGGAGCCGGCATAAAGAACCGCAATTCTCACCTTTCCTTCCACACGAAGCTTATCCACCATTACCTCTACATTTTGAATCAATACCTCACCCTGGTTGGCAATTAATTTATCCACATCCGGCTTACTGTCCGGTACATTCAAGTCGGAATCGATCATGGTCTGAATTCGCTTCGTTCCCTTCATAGAAGTAATACTCATTTTATTTTTATTCAACACAGAAAAATCCCCCTCACATATGATACGATATCCATATAATATATGAGAGGGATGATTCGATTATGCGTAAATCCGATAAACCGGAATCACTTTTTCGTCCATTGGTTTTGGTAGCTTTAAAACAATATATGGTTCAAAGATCACATCCCAGTCCCGGTCCTGTGTCCCATCACCAATATAACCGGTTTCAATATAGACTCCGTGTTTTCCCAAGTATAACTGTTTCACGCAGATTCCGTAATTGGTCTGTTTGGTCTGACCATAGCCAACAGCAATAAACAAATAATCTTTGTTCGTATAAGAGAGAAAAAAGGAATCTTTTTTCTTTTCCTCTATTTGTCTGCGAAACTCCTGTGGGAGATTCTCTTCTTCACACACTGTATAATCCAAGCGTTTTTTCCCTTCTGATACTGTCTGCTGCTTGTGGCATCCTGTTACCGGCAAAAGCAACAGGAAACAAAACAACAACAGGAAAAGCGTCTTTCCTTTCTTCATATCCATTCAACCCAGCACACTTACGATTATACTATGCGGCTCGTGTATGTCCGGTTCCTATAAAAACTATAACATGGCGTTAATCATAGTCAGAACTTCTTCACCCAGACGAACTGATTTTTCCTGTGCATCCTCTAATGAAGTACCTTTTACACCATAATAGAACTTCACTTTCGGTTCTGTACCGGATGGTCTTACACATAACCATGCGCCATCTTCCAAATCATAATACAAAACATTCGAGCTTGGCAATCCGGTTGGTGTCACTTCACCGGTCTTCATATCTTTAATTGTATCTGCAGCATAATCACGTGCGGAAACCACCTGATATCCGCCCACTTCTTCCGGAGGATTTGTTCTCAGATTTTCCAGAATCGCCTTAATCTTGGCAAGTCCTTCGATTCCGGCCAAACCGATGGATTTCACTGCATCCAAATAATATCCATATTTTTCGTACATATCAATCATGGCATCCCATAATGTTTTGCCCTGAGTCTTGTAATATGCCGCTGCTTCACACAATGCAACAGAAGCTGAAACCGCATCCTTATCACGTGCATAAGTACCAATCAGGCAACCATAGCTCTCTTCTAATCCAAACAGATAGGTACCTTTACCGGTTTTCTCAAAATTAAGAATCTGCTGACCGATAAACTTAAATCCGGTCAGTACTTCAATCAAACGTACACCATAGCCTTTTGCAATCGCATCAACCAAATTGGATGTAACGATGGATTTTACAATTGCACCATCTTCCGGCAGCCCACCATTTAAAGAAGCTTTCTGTCCAACCACATAATCAGCCAGCAGAGAACCTGACATATTTCCTGTCAATGGAATGTAATCGCCGCTCTTCGTATCCTTCACATATACACCAAGACGATCTGCATCCGGATCCGTTGCCAGTACTAAATCCGCATCCACTTTCTTTGCAAGCTCCAGACCTAATGCAAATGCTTCTTCTGCTTCCGGGTTTGGATAGCTGACAGTAGGGAAATCACCATCAGGCAGTTCCTGCTCAGGAACCACATAGACATTCTCAAAGCCGATTTCCCGTAACACACGGCGTACCGGAATATTACCGGTTCCATGAAGAGGAGTATACACAATCTTCATATCCTTCTGTACTGCCTGAATGCTGTCATGATGAATGATCTGTTTCTTCACTTCTTCTATGTATAAATCATCAATCTCTTTTCCAATCACAACATACAATCCGGCCTTCACTGCTGCCTCTTTATCCATCGTCTTCACGGTAGACAAATCAGTAATCGCCAATACCTCTGCTGTTACTCCTTTATCATGAGGCGGTGTAAACTGTGCACCATCCTCCCAATATACTTTATATCCATTATATTCCGGCGGATTATGGCTCGCAGTAATATTAATACCTGCAATACACTGTAACTGTCTTACTGCAAAAGATAACTCCGGAGTTGGACGCAAAGAATCAAAAATATACGCTTTAATTCCGTTTGCTGCCAGGCATAATGCAGCCTCATCAGCAAATTCCGGAGACATATGTCTGGAATCAAAGGCAATTGCCACAGAGCGTTTCTCTGTGTCCTGCTTGAGAATATAATTCGCCAGTCCCTGCGTTGCACGACGCACAACATAAATATTCATCCGGTTAATACCGGCACCAATAATGCCTCGAAGTCCTGCTGTCCCAAACTCAAGGTCTGTGTAAAACCGTTCCTTAATCTCATTCTCGTCATCTGCAATTGCCAAAAGCTCCGCTTTTGTCTCCTCGTCAAAATAAGGATTTGACAACCATTCCTGATAGGTTTCTTTGTATCCCATACCAAGTTCCTCCTTCACTTTCTATATGTCTACTATTATATATGATTCATCACAAAAATTAAAGGTATTCTTGCTTAAATTCTTCCAGAAATTTCTGCTTATCCTCCTCCTGTTCCAGAAGGCAGTTTAACTTCTCGATTCGTTTCGGTGCAATCCACCCTTTTTTCCCATTGATATAATGATTACACAGCTTATAGAATTTATCCGGATAAACTAATAACCCATATAATAATCGAAAATCAGAGCGGGTCATGGTACAGACTTTTGTATATCCGCACAGGACCTCACATGCAACATCCATGCGAAAATGATTTTTCTCCAGTGCTTTTCTTAAAAAATAATGCAGGTCCAGCATCTGGCAGTCATAGGAAAAAGAATCAAAATTCACAGTAGCCCAGCCCTGTTCCGTAGATAAGAGATTATGCTGATTATAATCACCATGACACATTGAAGGCTGAAAGCTGCTTTCATCTACTGTTGTCCATTCCTGCATCGCATGATAAGCCTGTGTGAAAAAGCGGGGAAAACATCGCAGAAATTGTCTTTCATAATCCTGTTTTTGCCCCAAAGCATTCAGATAATGCTCAACACGTCTCATTTGAACATTTTTCTTTTGCATCACTTCAGGTAAGTACCGGTATTTTGCCTGAAGGCGTTTACTTGCATCATAATCACGAGATACTTTATGAAGACTTCCGAGATTCTCGCCTGCCTCAAAAAGCTCCTTCCTATTTCTGACATTGCATTCATTTCCTTTGAAATACTCTTTCATCACATAAACTACATGATACCGGTCCTGAATAAAATAAGAACCGGCCTTGTTTCGCACATACCGGTCTACCTTGGAAAAGCCATGTTCGATCAGATACTCCTTGTATTGCTGTTCGTCTAACAGTTTCCCCGCACTACTGTGATATTCCTTTAATATCCTGATTCCATTTGTTGTTTCAAAAACATACATCCCACGCCCACGATAGCTGTTTTGCACTTCTATGTCATATTGACCTGCCAGCTCCATTATTTTTTCATCCATACAAAAAAGCCCTCCTCTCTCATTTATCCTATGAGCGAGGAGGACGTTTCATTACTCCATTTTCAATTAATATTTCCACTAGAGAAGAATACTGATTAAGAGAAGGCTCTTCTACCACCATCTCCAATAACATTTTTAATATTTCTCCGATTTGTTTTCCCTGCGGAATTCCTAACTGCATGAGCTGATTCCCATCGATTGCAAGATCTTTGATTGCTAAGCATTGCTCTGATTCCAGAATATCCTGATAAAGCTCAGCGATCTTATCCAGCATCTCTAACTTTTCTCTTTGATACAACTGACTTTGAGCCAGGACATCTGCGCGTTGCACCTGCAAAAGTTGCGGAAATAATTCTTTTCCAACTTTAGAAGCTGCCCTTCTTACCTGTTTTGCTGAGACAGTACTCCCCCAACGCAAATCATGCCAATGAATCAACGTAGAAACTGTTCGAATCGTGTGATTATCTAACTTCAATCTTCTTAAAATCTCTTTTGCCATCATAACACCCATTTCTGAGTGTCCTTTAAAATGATCAATACCCTGTTCATCTGTCGTCTTACATCGTGGCTTCCCAACATCATGAAGCAACATAGTAAAACGCAAGACAGACTCCGGAGCAATCTGTCGGACTGACTCAATCGCATGGCGTCCCACATCATAGCAATGATGCGGATTATTCTGTGTTGTCTCCAACATGCGGTCAAACTCCGGAAGAACAATCGCCGTTACTCCGGCTTCCTTCGCATGAATCAACTCTTCCGGATGATCCGATACCAATAGTTTTGTCAGTTCCACAGCAATGCGCTCTGCACTGATAAAGTCTAAGTATTTTGCCTGTTCTGCAGCCGCCTTCATGGTCTCTGTTTCAATCTCAAAGCCTAACTGGGCAGCAAACCGAAACGCTCGAAGGATACGCAGAGCATCTTCATCAAAGCGTTCTCTTGGAACACCAACACAACGAATTCGTCCCGCCTTCAAATCAGCCAAACCATCATACAGATCAATCAACCCGTCGACATCATTATACGCCATCGCGTTGATTGTAAAATCACGACGAAGCAGATCCTCCTCCAGTGTCTGGGTAAAGGTTACTTCGTTTGGTCGCCTGTGGTCTGAATATTTTCCATCCACACGGTACGTAGTCACTTCGTATTGTTCTTTCTCCATGAGAACTGTCACGGTTCCATGTTCAATCCCAGTATCAATCGTCCGGCGGAATAATTGTTTCACCTGCACAGGTGATGCATTGGTTGTGATATCCCAGTCCTGTGGATTTCTGTTTAAAATAGAATCACGGACACAGCCGCCTACTATGTAGGCTTCGTATCCATGATTCATTAGTGTTTGTAATATATACTGTGCTTGTCTTGGAATGTCTATTTTCATTCTATCCCATTCTCTCTCATTAATATGCTTTTCCGAAATAAACCATCGTCTTAGCCGGTTTGCCGCAGTGTACACAGACATCGCCTAAGTGTTCCTGTTCAAATGGCATACAACGTGTCGTAGCACCTGTTTCTTCTTTGATTGCTTCTTCACAGGCACGGTCACCACACCACATGGCTTTTACAAATCCTTTTTGTGCACCGATATATTCTTTGAATTCATCATAATCATGAGCAACAAATGTATGAGCGTCACGGTGTGCTCTTGCTCTCTCCAACATATCTGACTGCATCTGCTCTAACATTGCTGTTACTTCCTCAGTCACGCAATCGATGGATACCACTTTTTTCTCTCGTGTATCACGGCGCACCAGTACACACTGATTTGCTTCGATATCACGTGGTCCAATTTCAATACGAACCGGAATACCACGCATTTCCTGTTCACTGAATTTATATCCCGGTGATTTATCAGAATCATCTACTTTTACTGATACAACGGATGATAATGCCTGTCTGAGTTCTTCCGCTTTTTCCAATACGCCTTCTTTTTTCTGCATAATCGGAACAATCATAACCTGTGTTGGAGCAATCCGAGGAGGTAATACCAAACCGGAATTATCACCATGTACCATAATAATGGCACCAATAATACGGGTGGACATTCCCCATGATGTCTGATGAACATATTGCAGCTTGTTCTCATTATCCGTGTACTGGATATCAAATGCCTTTGCGAATCCATCACCAAAGTTGTGGCTCGTACCGGACTGCAATGCTTTACCATCATGCATCAATGCTTCAATCGTATAGGTTGCATGTGCACCGGCAAATTTCTCTTTATCCGTCTTTCTTCCTTTAATCATCGGAATCGCCAAAACTTCCTCACAGAAATCTGCATATACATTTAACATCTGAATGGTGCGTTCTTCTGCTTCCTCCGCTGTCGCATGCGCAGTATGACCCTCCTGCCATAAAAACTCCATGGAACGTAAGAATGGACGGGTTGTCTTTTCCCAACGCACAACGGAACACCACTGATTATATAATTTGGGAAGGTCACGATAGGATTGAACGATATTGGAATATAAATCACAGAACAAGGTTTCTGAAGTAGGTCTTACACACAAACGCTCCTGTAATTCATCCATACCACCATGTGTTACCCATGCTACCTCCGGTGCAAATCCTTCTACATGATCTTTTTCCTTCTGCAATAAGCTTTCCGGAATAAACATCGGCATATATACGTTTTCTACACCTGTTTCCTTAAAGCGGCGATCTAATTCTTTTTGAATATTTTCCCAGATAGCATAACCGCTCGGTCTTAATATCATACATCCACGAATACTGGAATACTCAATCAACTCTGCCTTCTTTACTACGTCGGTATACCACTGTGCAAAATCGTCTTCCATAGAAGTGATTGCTTCAACTAATTTTTTCTCCTGTGCCATTTTTCTATCTCCTTAACAAAAATCAACTGCTCCCATTATATATGAAACCTAAGCATTTAGCAAGACTGGAAGTTTCTACTCTTCTTCTGCATCAATCAGATCAAAAGCTACACCTTCCGGGTCAGCTTTAAATATCATAGGTTTCTGCGTCTTTGGATGAACAAACTCCAATCTTGTTGCAAACAAACCAATCTGTTGATACTTGTTTTTACTCTTCTGAAAAGCAGGATTATATTTCGTATCACCCCAGATTGGAGCTCCTGCATGTGCCATCTGAACCCGAATCTGGTGATGGCGTCCTGTCAGCAAATGAACCAGAACATACGTCAGTATGCCTTCGTCAGTTTCCAGTTCATCTAAGACCTCATACTCCAGTTCAGCCCTCTTGGCATTGGTTACCTGTTTTGATACGACAGAAGAGGTATTCGCCTTTGCATCTCTGAATAAATAATCTTCTAATGTATTAAACGGTTCCTGCAGATGCCCGGTCAATACCGCCTGATAGTATTTATCAAATGTACCACTTTGTATCTGCCCGCTAAGATTAGCTGCTGCAGCCTGAGTTTTTGCATATACCATAATGCCTGCAACCGGGCGATCTAAACGGTGCACGACATAGATCTCCGGTTTTTCTTTTTTCTTAGCACGATAGTTCTTCAGATAACTCTCCATGTCCATGTCCATCCCTTTGTCACTTTGAGATGCAACTCCATATGGTTTCACACAGACAATGATTTCCTCATCTTCATATAATATCTCAATTTGCATTTCTCGCATCTCCTTTATATTTTCGGATTTTAATATAATATACAATCAACAGTGGAACTCCTGCCGCAAACCATGCAGTTGGGTTTGCGATACAGATTCCCGTATACCCCCACCATTTTGTTACAAAAAATGCAACAAGGACACGGGCAGCCAGCTCCAATGCCCCGCCCATCAATGGGAAGAAGGAATCTCCCATACCCTGCAGGGTATTCCGGAAAATAAATATCCAGGAAAGTGGTAAAAAGCAGTAAGCAATCGTATGTAAATACGTCAGTGCCCTCTCTAAAACAAGCGGATTGGGCTGTTCCATAAACAAACGCACGCCCGGTTCTGCTATTACATACATCAGGACGAAACCGAAGATGCTGATTACAGCACCGATCCATTCACTGCAGCGAACTCCTTTCTTCAAATGCTCATAATTACCTGCTCCCATATTCTGTCCCGTATAAGTAGCCATTGCTACTCCCAAGGACTGCATCGGCTGCATCACCAGTTGTTCCACCTTGGAAGCCGCAGTATAGGCTGCCACAGTATCCGAGCCAAACTGATTGATCGCACTTTGTACAATCATCGTTCCAATAGCAGTGACGGAAAACTGAAGTCCCATCGGAACACCAATCTGGAGTTGTTTTTTTACCATTCCCGAATTCCACTTCCAGTTTCCTTTTCGAATCCTGACAATCGGATAACGGGCAAACATATAGATGACACTTAACACACCGGAAATCAGCTGGGCAATTACCGTTGCAAGGGCAGCCCCCTCAACACCCATACCAAGGTTATGAATCAGAAAAATATCCAGAATCACATTGATGACAGAAGCCAGAATCAAAAAATATAATGGTGTTTTACTGTCTCCCAATGCACGAAGCACACAGGAAGCCAGATTATACAGTGTCGTTGCCATCAATCCATACGTAATCACCAGCATATAACCATGCGCGTCATCAAGGATATTCGCCGGCGTGTTCATGAGCTGTAATAACGGGCGCAGAGCAACCAACATGATACCCGTAAAAAAAAGCGTAATCATAAAGCTTAGTATCGCAGCCATTGCAATATTACGTCGTATATCTTCTTCCCGTTTCGCACCAAAAGCATGGGCGACCGGAATCGCAAAACCACTCGTCACACCTTGAATAAATCCAATGAAAAAAAAGTTTACAGAGCCAGTAGCACCAACTGCTGCTAAGGCATCCGTATCAATCAATCTTCCTACTATAATCGCATCCACCATGCTGTAGAACTGTTGAAAAAGGTTCCCAATCAGCAATGGAATACTAAACAGCAGAAGCAATCTCAAAGGATTTCCCTTTGTCATATCCCTTAAATTCTGTTTTGCCATCCTGTTCCTCCTCACATCATTGATAGATAACAACGAACCCTCCAGTCGTATTCTGGAGGGTCATGTTATTGATTATAAATACTTCTTCAATGCCTCTACTTTATCCAGGTGTTCCCAAGGCAAATCCAAATCGTTACGTCCAAAGTGACCATATGCTGCCGTCTGCTTATAAATCGGTCTTCTCAGATCCAGCATCTTGATAATGCCTGCCGGTCTTAAATCAAAATTCTCACGGACAATGGCTACCAACTGCTCTTCTGATAATTTACCCGTTCCAAAGGTATCTACCATGACCGATGTCGGCTGTGCCACACCGATGGCATACGATAACTGAATCTCACATTTCTCTGCCAATCCGGCTGCCACGATATTTTTAGCTGCATAACGCGCTGCATAGGCTGCGGAACGGTCCACCTTTGTTGGATCCTTTCCGGAAAAAGCACCACCACCATGTCGTGCTGTACCACCATAAGTATCTACGATAATCTTACGTCCTGTTAAACCACTGTCGCCATGTGGTCCACCTATAACGAAACGTCCTGTCGGATTAATAAAGTATTTTGTTTCATCATCTAACATTTCCTGTGGGATAACAGGACGAATCACATACTCCATCACATCTTTATGAATCTTTTCCTGCGTTACATCCGGATCATGCTGCGTAGAAATAACAATGGCATCAATACGCATTGGCTTACCATTTTCATCATATTCTACTGTTACCTGGCTCTTGCCATCCGGACGTAAATATGGCAATATGCCGTCTTTACGAATCTTTGTCAGCTGTCTGGTCAGACGATGTGCCATTGAAATCGGATATGGCATATATTCCGGTGTCTCATTTGATGCATAACCAAACATCATTCCCTGATCACCGGCCCCGATTGCCTCGATATCTTCATCCGACATCGCATTCTCTCTTGCTTCTAATGCCTTATCCACTCCCATTGCGATATCGGCAGACTGCTCGTCCAATGCAGTCATGACACCGCAGGTACTGGCATCAAATCCAAACTTCGCACGATTATAGCCAATCTCATCAACCGTATCGCGCACCACTTTCTGAATATCAACATAAGCATTGGTCGTAATCTCACCCATAACCATAACCAAACCGGTTGTCGTAGCCGTCTCACAGGCCACACGGCTCATAGGATCCTGTCTTAATAATTCATCCAAAATAGCATCTGATATCTGATCGCAAATCTTATCCGGATGTCCCTCTGTTACACTCTCAGATGTAAATAGTCTCTTATCCACGTTCTTTCTCCTTCTATATTATACCACTACTCTTTTATACTACTCTCAGTTTAAATCGCTGAATCTCTTTCTCTGTTTCAACACGTTCAATCTGAGCACCTAACGCTGCAAGTTTTCCTTCAAAATCTTCATATCCACGCTGAATGTATCCAATCTCTTCTACAACCGTATAGCCTTTTGCTGCCAGACCGGCAATAACCAGAGCCGCACCGGCTCTCAGATCCAATGCATTCACTGTTGCACCGGTCAACTGTTCCACACCTTCAATGACCGCTGTTTTCCCCTCAATCGAAACAACTGCGCCCATTCTTCTTAACTCATCCAAATATTTAAAACGGTTTTCAAAAATATTCTCTGTAATAATACTGGTACCTTTCGACATTGTCAAAGTCATGCCCATCTGTGGCTGCATATCAGTCGGAAATCCCGGATATGGAAAAGTCTTAATATTGGTCGACTTCAGTCTCTCTGTTGCAACAACACGGATGGCATCATCATACTCTTCCACTTTTGCACCAATCTCCATCAGTTTTGCAGAAATCGCCTCCATGTGAGTAGGTATGATATTATGAACCGTAATATCTCCTTTTGTCGCTGCCGCAGCTAACATATAAGTTCCCGCTTCAATCTGATCCGGAATAATCGAATACTCCGTATCATGTAATCGCTCTACACCTGTGATACGAATCACATCTGTTCCGGCACCCTTGATACTGGCACCCATACTATTTAAAAAGTTCGCCACATCCACAATATGAGGCTCTTTTGCCGCATTCTCAATCACAGTCTTACCCTCTGCCAGTGCGGCCGCCATCATGATATTAATCGTTGCACCTACCGATACCACATCCAGATAGATATGGGCACCTGTTAAGTGTTCCGCTTCTGCAATAATCATAGCTCCTTCAAACCGAATCTTTGCACCTAATGCTTCAAAGCCTTTAATATGCTGATCAATCGGCCGGCTGCCAATCGCACAGCCTCCCGGAAGTGCTACCCTCGCTCTTTTGTATTTACCAAGCAATGCACCCAGCAGATAGTACGAAGCACGAATCTTGCGAATGTACTCATCATCAATTGTCAAATCACCCTTTTTATCCAAATCTTTTCCGCTGATCGTAACAGAATGTCTTCCGGTGCGAATCACCTTTGCTCCTATTCCGCTGATTGCCTGTAACAGAACATTAATATCTCTTACATCCGGCATATTATCAATCCGACATTCCCCATCTGTCATAACAGCAGCCGCAAGAATACCTAAAGCTGCATTCTTGGCACCACCAATTACCACATCACCAACAAGTGGAGTCCCGCCTTTCACGATATATTTCTCCATCTTACACCTCTATTTTTCACCTATCAAATTAATTTAAAACATTCAAAAAAGACAATTGGACACAGTAACTCAATTGTCTTTCAAATTATAGCATATATGATGGGGCTATGCAATAAGGTTTATTTAATTTAAATAGGATTCCGGATTCACCTGAGTACCATTTTTCAGGATTTCAAAGTGCAGATGTGGTCCTGTACTGTATCCGGTATTACCGCTCTGCGCAATACACTCACCCTGGGTAACCGTCTGTCCGACACTCACATTGATTTTATTCAAATGTGCATATCTGGACTGCATATTATCTCCATGATCAACAGTAATGACATATCCATACCCGCTCATCCAACCGGCATACGATACTTTACCACTGCGGGATGCATAAATCGGATTGCCAACCGGAAGGCTGAAATCAATTCCTTTATGCATTCTGCCCCAACGAGGGCCGAAACGGGATGATATGTTGGGGTTATCAACCGGAGTTATGAAAGATTTATTTTCTTTCGTACCAACCAGTACTTTTTTTGCAACAGATTCTTCTACGATATCGCTACTGATAACCTCTCTGCCAACTTCCTTACCATCTTCGTATGTAACAAGTGCCGTAACAAACTTCGTTCCCTTCTTTGCTTTTCTAACCGTCTTCTGCTGTCCTTCATACAGTTTGTTCGTTTTCTTGTAAACCGTCTTTGCCTGATACGCTTTCTTATAAATAGCTTCCTTCTGAGTTACTACAGTCACCTTAACTTCATCAACTGCATCCTCAACCGTTGTCAGATCACTCATCTGTACGATGTCTTCATTGATTTTTACAGGCTGTTTAAAACTCATACTCACTACGTTTACCGCTTGTGATTCCTCAGCAGGTTGAATCTCCGGTTTGTAAATCGTCTTCTCAGGTTTCTCTTTTTCCAGTAATTCCACCTTATAGGTGGCACTCTTCTTTGCGGGTGCTGTCTCTAAAAAGGAAACAACCTCCTCTTTGGTTGCAAACACCACTTTTTTCTTGTTTACTTTTACACTGTATGCATGAGTTAACATGATATCGTCATGTCCCTTCACATAAGCGTAAATCTTATCTCCGATTCCACTTAAAGAATCCTGACTTACCTCTACTGTCGCTTTTTTTGTTGTCAATGTCGCTGCAATAAATAATTCACTTTGATTCTCTGCTCTCAGACCATACTGAGCAAGTGCATATGCACGCTTTGCCACAGTATCTGACTCAGCGTAACCAATAAAGTCATTATTTAAATAAACAGATACCTTATCTTCTAACGTATTTGCTTTTGTAGAAACAGCACCTGTCATTCCTGTTACCATCATGGATGCTCCGAGGCTCATGATGAACAGTTTTTTTAATTTCTTCATAATTACCTCCAATATGTACGAAAATTACTTTTGAAACACATCGTATCAAGATTGTTAATTTATTTGTAACATTTTCGTAACATATTGAACTATAACAGATTCAAAGCTATTTGTAAAGTGCTTTTTTAAATTCACACTTTCTTTATAATTGTCCTACCTAGATTATAATTCAAAAAAGAAAAAGAACATCCCTTTAAAACATTTGTTTTCGGGATGTTCTTTTAAAAGCATATAAACTAATTATTACAGTTCCCCGAAATCGAACGCAACTACATTATCCGTTCCAATACCTTCCGATGTAAGACCAGCGGAAAACTTCTGATCTACCGCTCCGTCTACGCTCACACCGCTCACTGTTACAATATCGCCTACTGTATATTCCACCATATCGACGGTTGGATTTGCATATTTTTTCTTCATTCCAATAACCTCCTATCGTGCTGCGTAATATGTACCGGTAGTTACTTTATCTTCTGGTTCAATCTTCAACTGTACACCATTTGTCTTATTCTCAGCAGAAACATAAACACTTGCACCGTTCGCTTTCGTTAACTTGAATGCCAACTGTCTGTTATCATCAGAATAAGTAATATTCTTGTTATAAGTGGTCTGCCAATTATACACTGCTTCATTAGGATTTAAATAGATACCATACCAACAATCACCGGTATTTGCCTCTTTTGCCCAATATTCAAGATAAATATAATCTGTATCTCCTATCACAGTTGTCATATAAACGGTCTGTGTATAAGCAGCATATTCAGCGTTATAATTAGCATCATCAGTGTGAACAGAATTGATAGTAGCATCTTCCCATACATAATAAGAATAGGTAGCATCTGTACTCACCACTTTACCATTCTTAACCCAGTAAGCAAATTTAGACGATGTATCCGTTACTGTAACTTTAGCATTATAATCAGCCGTATAACTCTCACCAGCTATAGTCAATTCATAGAGATCTGCATATGTAAGCTCAATATATGTTAACTGACTAGCTTTTGTAGCTGTATTGTTGTCATAATAATCAATACCAGAGGTCTGGCTATTAGTAACAATAAATGTATTCGTTCCTTCTTTGATGTATGAAGTAACATCAACACCAGCTAATGAAGCAGCATCAACCGTTCTGTCCTCTGTTACCATATTAGCAACCAAATTAGCATCATCTACCGAATCCACATATAAATTCATATTTTCACGGTTCCATGCGTTTGCCTTTACTGAGTTATAAATCTTTGCAGAAGAGATAACTTTACCCTCAGGTATCGTAATATCAAATGTCATTTCCATGTTAACATCAGCACGTGCATATGTTTTACCTGTATAGGTACCAAGAACGACATCACCAGTTAAGTAAGAAAGCTCAACATCACCTTCCGCCATGGTAAATGTCTCATCAGCAACTGTCAATCTAGTTTTGTTGGTTGTATCATATACAACCAAGGTGCCATCTGCATAATCACCAGGAGTTCCAACAGTAACAGAATCTCCTGCTGACCAGCCTTCCGTTTTATCAAGTGTTAAACCACTCTGAGCTGTAATCTCATATGTATACACAGGTGTGGATATTGTTTCATCATAAGAATAAACAGATACTTCACCTAAAGTGGATGCGGTACCATTGGCATCTACTAAAATATAACGTATAGCTTTACCACTTGACCATTCAAATGTATTCTTATCATAGGTGCCATTATTAGTTCCTAATGTAACAGTCAGATTATCACCAAATGTTGTTGAACTGTTGGTATATAACTTTGCACTAACTCCCTCATAGTATGGTGACGAATTGTTATTCACACGACCACCATGAGGAAATACGAGACTTGAATCCGTAACAGTTGATTCACTTTCCGAACCATATGCGACATTTAAGCATCCATTCGCTGACAAAAATTCAATCTTACCAACATTTTTATCTTCACCCAAGTCAATAAGCACATCATAATCATAGGTATTGTCGCGATAAACAGAAACACCATTGGAAGTTGTGCCATCCGACCAGTTAGACACATCATATCCGGTTGTAACCTCTTCAATTCCTGTTGTAAGGCTAAAGCCTACACTACCGCCGGCTGTACGGTCACCACTACTACGATTATATTTGTAGCGTGTAGCTGTTGTAATATTATCCATATAATCCACAGCCGACACAATAGAACCAACTTCTGTTTTCGCACTTGCACTCATTCCCATAATCGGCATAGCCATAGCAAGAGCGAGTACAAACGCAACAACTTTTTTCGTCATTTTTCTCATGAAAAACCCTCCTCTTATTGGTTAATTTATGAGAGAATTATAACAAAAATCATGCCGATTTCCATTGCATACCGGCATGATTATGTTGCAATATTTTTATTTCTCAGGAATGAAAAACAGCCTTATCCGATTGCGGAGTATGTCCAAATTCCTTCAAATAAGCACGATAAAAGGAAGAATATGTGGTAAAACCACACTCCAAAGATATCTTCATCAGAGACTCTTTATCACCAAAATCTCCCTTTAATATTTTATCCTTTGCCATCATCAATCTCTTTTTCTGGATGTATTCACAAACGGTTATACCCATGTATTTCTTAAACACCTGATTCAGTCTTGATTTACTGATATAAAGTGCCTTGCACAGATCATCCTGACGAAGTGGTTCCGAAAGATGTGCATCTATATACTGTTTAATTTTCTGCACCTCATCATTATATTTCGGTGCCGTATATCCATCCATCCGTTTCTTGCTTAAAATCGTAACCAGAACTGCCTGAACCCAAACCGATGCGTATAAAGGAAGAAGATCATCCGGTTTCTCTTCTACCATAAGAAGCTCATCAAAGCATGGAGTTAAGCCCGGTTGTGTAACATTTGTATGACAAAATCCAGATTCTCCTCATAAAATACCCACAACAGCTGATTCTGCATTTCTAATGGAAGCAACTCTTTTCTGAAATGAAAAGAAAAGCGTTCAATTTCCTCTGTATCCAAACCTCTCATCTCATGCTCACATCCGGGCGGCAGTAACAAAACACTCCCCGCTTCACATTCAAAGCTCCCATTTTTGAATGATAACAAGACTTTCCCTTTCATAAGATAATAAATCTCATAACGGTCATGTGAGTGCATGGAAAAATAATACTCCTCTACAGGACTACATTGATGATGAAATTCTAGCATTCCCTGTTCCATTCTACTATACCCCTTCTCCTTGCAATAATACCTCTCGACTATACCACACTTTAATCGAAAATGCAATGCTTTCCTCTTTTATGCAATTTTAGTCCGTTTTAGCCTTTTTTTTTAGATGTTTAACAAAAAAATAGGAGGACCATTAAAATCCTCCTATCTAATCTAAGAAAATAATTTCTCTCTTATTTGAAATAATATCTGGGAAATGTCCAAACCATCGGTATCTATCACAATATCTGCATATTTCTCATACAACGGGCATCGTTCCTGATATAAATCCAAAAATGTCATGTTCTCTCGCATCACGACTCCCCGTTTCTTCAGGTCACCTAACCGGTATGCCAGTTCATCATAGGAAACTTTCAGATAAATCACTCTTCCAATTTCCATGAAGTGTTCCATTGCCTCTTTCCCATAGACAGCACTTCCACCCGGTGCAATGACGGTTCTCTTTACATCAACAGACTGATTGATGCGGTTTTCAATCGCGAGAAAACGCTCCAGACCTTCCTGTTCGATAATCTTTGATAACAGACGCCCTTCTTTCTCCTGAATCAATAAATCAGTGTCCAGAAAACGATATCCCAATGATTTCGCCAGTAAAACACCGATTGTGCTTTTACCGCTACCGGGCATCCCAATTAATGTAATATTCATAGTCTTTTTAAACCAGTGCAGCTTTTATCTGTTTGTAGATACCTTCTGCATCCAGACCATGTTTCTTAATTACCTGCATGGCCGGACCGGACTCACCAAATACATCCTGCACACCCAGCTTCACAACCGGTACCGGAGCTTCCTTACATACTACATCGCACACTGCACTACCAAGCCCGCCGATCACAGAATGTTCTTCCACTGTGAAGATTCTGCCGGTTTCTTTCGCTGCTTTGATCACTAATTCTTCATCTAATGGTTTGATGGTATGGATATTGATGACGCGTGGGTTGTAACCATCTGCTCGCAGCAACTTAGCTGCTTCTAACGATTCATTTACCATCAGACCTGTCGCAATGATTGTGAAGTCTGTACCCTCTTCTAAGGTAACTCCCTTGCCAATCTCGAACTTATAGTCAGGACGGTCATTGATTACAGGAACTGCCAGGCGTCCAAAGCGAAGATATACCGGACCCTGATGTTCATAAGCTGCACGAACAGCCGCTCTTGCTTCCACATCATCACTTGGATTGATTACTACCATTCCCGGGATTGTTCTCATTAATGCGATATCTTCATTACACTGATGGGAAGCACCGTCTTCTCCAACAGACAGACCTGCATGCGTTGCACCGATTTTCACATTCAAATGAGGATAACCGATGGCATTACGAACCTGTTCAAAGGCACGTCCTGCTGCAAACATCGCAAAGGTACTGGCAAAAGGAACGATACCGGTCGTAGAAAGGCCTGCTGCGATTCCCATCATATTGGCTTCTGCGATACCACAGTCAATGTGACGTTCCGGAAATGCTTTTTTAAAGATACCTGTTTTCGTTGCTGCTGCAAGGTCTGCATCTAAAACATACAGATTATCAAATTCTGCTCCTAATTCAGCGAGAGCATTACCATAGCTTTCTCTTGTTGCGATTTTCTTTACTTCTGACATAATGCTTCACCTACTTT
>JBJELB010000070.1:0-1812 GCA_051878935.1 Lachnospiraceae bacterium
ATTAGGAGGGCACATAAATGACAGAGTTAAAAATAACAAGTGGAAATTTTGAGAATGAAGTGATGAAATCGGATATTCCGGTACTGATTGATTTTTGGGCAAGTTGGTGTGCTCCGTGCAAAATGATGTTACCTGTTGTTGCGCAGTTGGCAGAAGAATATGCAGGTAAGGTTAAAGTTGGTAAGGTGAATGTAGATGAGGAACCGGAGCTTGCCAGACAGTTTCAGGTAATGAGTATTCCTATGTTTGCAGTTGTTAAGGATGGCAAGGTAGTGAATCAAATGATAGGCGCCAGACCGAAATCAGAACTGGAGGCGATGTTACGATGAGTTTGTTTGATATGTTTAAGCAGCCTGATATGAACACAGGAGTAGAGGAATTTAAAAAAAGTAAAAATGCGATTTTATTAGATGTAAGGACAGCAGAAGAATACAGTGAAGGACATATTGAAGGAAGTGTTAATATTCCATTGCAGTCCATTCAAAATGTAAGAATTCAGATACCGGACCTGAATAGAAAAATATATGTACATTGCTTAAGCGGCTCAAGAAGTGCAAGGGCTGCATCAATGTTAAAGGCTATGGGATATTTGGATGTTACAATATTGGAGGGATTGGTTCTTATACCGGAAAGGTTGTGAAAGGATGAAAGTTGTAATTGTGGGCGGAGTTGCAGGAGGAGCTACAGCAGCAACCAGACTCAGAAGACTAAATGAACATGCACAGATTACCGTTTTTGAACGTTCCGGTTATATCTCATATGCAAATTGTGGACTGCCTTATTATATTGGCGGTGTGATTGAGGATAAAGAAGAACTGACACTTCAAACACCGGAAAGCATATGGGACAGATTTCGCATTAATATGAAGGTTCATCATGAAGTGACGGACATTGATACTTCAAAAAAAACAGTTACAGTGCATAATCTGGATACCGGAAAGGTATATGAAGAACCTTATGATAAATTGATTTTATCACCGGGAGCAAAGCCGATAATGCCGAATCTTCCGGGAATAGATAATGAAAAGATTTTTACTCTGAGAACAGTGGAGGATACTCTAAAAATTCGAGCGTTTGTAGAGGGAAAAAAGCCTAAAACTGCAGTTATGGTAGGCGGTGGCTTTATTGGACTTGAGGTTGCTGAAAATCTGTGCGACTTGGGTGTTAAGGTTACGGTAGTTCAAAGACCAAAACAACTGATGAATACTTTAGATTATGACATGGCAACGCTTGTACATAATAAATTGCGCAGTAAGGGGATAGCTCTAAAGCTTGGTGGTGATGTAATTGGGTTTGAGGAGAAGGAACAGTTACAGGTTATTTTAAAGGATGATGAGCCTATCAATGCAGATATGGTACTTATGGCAATTGGTGTCAGCCCAGAGTCAGCACTTGCAAAAAAGGCAGGACTTGAGCTTGGTATTAAGGGTGCGATTGTTGTAAATGATAAAATGGAAACATCCGTGCCGGATATTTATGCGGTAGGAGATGCAACACAGATAAGGCATACAGTTACAGGAAATGATGCGGTGATTTCTCTTGCCGGACCTGCAAACAAGCAGGGCCGGATTGTGGCAGATAATATTTGCGGTTTAGATAGTCATTATAAAGGTAGCATGGGTTCTTCGGTAATTAAGCTGTTTGATATGACAGCGGCAAGCACAGGACTTACTGAAAAAGCAGCGAAAGATGCCGGAATAGATTATGAAAGAGTTGTTTTATCTCCGGCTTCTCATGCAGGGTATTATCCCGGAGCAAAGATAATGACTATGAAGGTTGTATATGAAAAGAATACGCTAAGAATCCTTGGTG
>JBJELB010000071.1:0-8917 GCA_051878935.1 Lachnospiraceae bacterium
AAGATCAGACAATGACTGCTTCTGAGTTTGAAGGATTGTCATTAGTTGGCAAACAGCTCAAGGCAGCAAAGATTTCCGGTTTTGAAGTAACATTAGAAGATGGCGTAGATTCTGCAACGATCACATTATCTCAGAACCAGAAGCCTGGATTTACGGCAGAAAAGGCAGCCGCTATCAGAGATGTACGTACCAACGAGGATGCAGACGATCCGGTTTATGGAAAGTATGACCCGACATATAATGCAAACAATACCAATACAACCTATAAAGAATCTGTAACCAAAGCGGTTGCTTATGCCGAGGGTTATAATCCAACGGATTACTGGTTGAATTATCATAATTCCTGGACAGTAACAGTGACAGAAAATGGATTTGTCCCATTGACCGCTTTTGAGCGTCCGGAAGGTATCGGATCCAATATTGATTTAACTTACTTAAATCAGGCAGAACTGGCAGGAATTGCAAGCATCAAACCGGTTACGACAGTAACGGATGTAAAAGCAGTCAGTACAACTGCCTGGGGAGATGCAGGTACGGTTGTGAAATGGCAGGCACCGGTAGGAAAAGGATATGATTCTTTTGAGATTACTTATACAGATGCAGATGGTGCAGCACAGACGATTACGACAGATGCTTCTAAGACCAATCAGTATCTTGCAAATATTGCAAACGATGCGGATGTGACTGTTAAAGTTATTTCCGGAGATACAAAATCAGCGGGTGTTACAACAAAAGCGGTGGTTGATAAGCAGTCCTTCCTGATCGATGATTTTGAATTAGGAGAATTAAATAATGGTCTGAACTGGATAGAGGGCCAGGACGTAGAGAGTGCAACGAACTTTAACTTTGCTGAGAATCGTACAGCATCCATCGGAACTCTTTATGAAGATGAAGATAATAAGTATATGGGTGTGGAAGTCCAAGCGGTAGAGGGCAACCATGTCAAAGGTGTGATTGCCAATCTTCCGGAAGGCGCAAGCCTGGCAGAGGACACTTCCAAATTCCAGTTCAAGGTAAAAATGGTGGACAGCCAGCATTACACACCACTTCCTACCAATGACACAGATAAAGAAAACGCATTTGCGGTTGCTTTATTATACAAGGATGCGAATGGTAAAGTTACAAAGTCGAATGTTGTCAAGCTTGGCCTGGATCTGGAAGCAGAATACAACTGGGAAGATATTTCGATTCCGATGTCCTCCTTCCCAAGTGTGAAGGCGGAACAGGTTGTAGGAATTCAGATAGGTTCCTGCTTAGGCAGACGTAATTCTGCATTCTTATTGGATGATATCAACTTTACATCCGAACCGGATTATACCGTTTATTCCTATGAGGCAACGAAAAATGACAGTGATGAGCTCGTTGTTACATGGACGGCTCCGTCAGCCGAATTCGATTCCTATCGTTTATCGGTACGCAAGGAAGGTAGTGACGACTACAATTATGTGAATCCGGTAACATTGGAGAATACCGCTACAACCTATAACTTTGGTAAGCTCCGTAAAGGCAGCACCTATGAGGTGAAGCTGGAAGTTGTGAAGGCTGGAGAAACCAAATTTACAAAGAGTGTATTCCTGGGATTCTTTGATGCCGGTGAAGAGAAAACTTACGAGATTACAAAAGATACCTCCTATAGCAATGCTACGACCATCCAGAATAGCCAGTTAATTATGCTAGGACGTGGGCGTGTTGCTATGCTTCAGTTCGACATGGAAGAACTGGGTAATATCGCAGAGGCAAAACTTCAGTTGTCGGCATGGCGTGGTGCTTCTACCGGCTTCTCCGTATTCCTGATGCCAAACAATGAATGGACACCGGACAGTTCCGACTTTGTTCCATCCAAGTATAAACCGGTAGCGGATGCAGACCAGACATTGTCATCATACAATCTGTTTGATTCGACGATGTTACCGGTATTCCCGGACAGAGGAGAAAAACCAAGTGGAAACGATACTACACCTTCTGCAGCTGATGAAGAGAAAGCGTTAAAGAGTGCCGGAAAAGGAACACTGAAGGATTTCTTCTATGGTGATTATTGTACTGGTGGTAATTATCAAGGTGTTGATGTTACCAATACACTTGCAGCAGCAAAACGTATGGGTAATACAACAGTAACCTTATTACTCGTAACACCGTATACGTTCGCATCAACTTTAGATTTGTATGCAGCCGATTCAGCAGATATTTCCGGATATACAGTAGAGAAGAATCCGAAGGTTAGTATCAGCTATGCAAAAGAATATACACTTCTCTTAGGAGATGTGAATGAAGATGGTTTTGTTACAGCTGTGGATGCCTTGCTGGCATTGAATTATTCAACAGTAGCCGGTCATACCGGACAGGAGCTTGAAATTGCTGATGTCAATGGTGATGGAGATATTACTGCTGATGATGTTCAGAATATTTTACAATTTGCAACAGGAGAGATTGCAGAATTTCCTTCTGTAACAGCATAAATAAAAAGATGGCGGGAATGATTCCTGCCATCTTTTATTTTATAAGTGCATATTGTCATTGTCGTAACCCTGAAATTTTTTATCCGGATTCTGCTTGCGGTATTCGGATGCCGAGATACCTCCCGACCGTTTCCGAAAAAAATCGGAAAAATAATGGAGGTTTTCAAATCCCAGCATGTTGCTGCATTCCGATAAAGAGAAACGACCATCGGTAATCAGAGTTTTTGCACTCTCAAACCGGAATTGCAGCAGGTCTTCTTTCGGCGTCACATGAAAGTATTGCTTATATTTTTTATAAAACTGGGTTGTGCTCAAATTGGAAAGCTTTGCCATAGACGCAGAAGTCCATTTCTGGGCTACATTGGAGAATATGGTAAGGCGGATACGGGAAAATAAGATCTCCTCATTATCCTGAACCGGATCCCGGTTTTTTTTCTGTTGTAATTGCTTGGATATCTGAATAAACAATAGATTCAGATAAGCCTCGAGTTCTTTTTCTTTATATGGAGATTCCAATAAGGCACAATAGCAGATTTTTTTCAGCATGGTATCCAGTTCTTCGATGCATGGCAGATATAAGATTTCGTTCATTGGAATATCGAAATCAGCAAAGAAGCCTCTGGGAGGGGTCATATGTAAAAATGTATTATAGATGATCTGATTAACTGCCTCATAGTAATGGGCATGCTTGGCTTCTATGAGGATGACTGCATTTGGCTCTGTAATCGTGGTTTTTCCATTAATCACGATTTTGACAGGTTCCAGGAAATGTACCAAAGTATATTCCGGTCGGCCATTCGGTAAATCAACAGCAAAGTATTCTAATTCATGTTTATGGTATGCAGAATATGGAAGTATCATAGGTAGCTCCTTTCGTTTGACAGCATCATTGTACCCCATTTTCTTTTAAATGTAAAATAAAAGGAATAAAACGTAAAAAATCTGTTTTAATAAAGAAGTGGCTGTGATAAGATATGATTATATTATGATGCAATATTTGTATGGTTTTATGAAATATTGCAAAAGAAGGAGGGTAATAACATGATAAAGAAAGCATTGGCTTTTCTATTATCGGCTGTTCTGTCAGTGCAAATGGCTGCACCGGGATTTGTTCAGGCAGAAATAGTGAATGATATTGGAAAAGTAACAACGGCAAGTGTCGTTTCCGGTATGGATATGGGCACAAGTGAACTTGTACATTATGATGACGTATTTCAATATCACTATGCCGGTGGAACAGATGAATTTAATGCAGGTATTAGCACAACCGGAAAGGCATATGATACGTATTTATGGGTACCATCGAATGTCTCACCGGGTAAACTCAAAGGATTAGTTGCTGTCAAACTGAATCTGATTGAGGTACCGTTCGTATACTCCGCCAAGCTAAAGGAAGCATTAACAGAAAAGGGATTTGGTATTCTGTTTATTGTATTTCACGGGGATGATATGCGTTATAACACCACCTTTCAAAATTTCAATACGAGATTGGATTATAAAGGTGAGACATTATATCAGGAAACAGATACTATTAACAATAATCCGGTATTTACAACGGATGGAAAGGATGCGGCAGATATTTTTGATGAGATGCTTTCAGGAATTGCAAATGCATCCGGTTACAAGGAAATTGCGGATTCAACACCATTGATTACCATTGGACATTCTGCAGCATCTCCATTTGGATATCGCAGCGGTAACTGGAATCCTGACCGTATTATCGCTCAGGTGCAGATGAAGAACGGTATGGGGGCACCAATATATGTTAGTAACAAAGGTATGGTTCCGGGAATCCCATCCTTACAATATGCAGCTCAATATACGGAGCATGCCTTAAATACGGATCGTGATCGTTCGGTGCGCGATGCCAGATGGCATATTTCCAATCAACGCTCAGTGAATACGAATATGTTGGTTTCCCATGTCATCGAATGGGGCAGTGGACATTATGACTGGTCGGATAATGCAACGGATATGATGATTTCTTATATCAGGAAGGCCATTGAATATCGGTTGCCAGAGAATTATGCAGAAACCGGAAAATTAAATGATCTAACCGGTACAGGATATTTGGCGAAACCGTTTGAAAAAGATAAGGATGGTAATGAGCAGATAGCTGGTTATTATCGTGATACATTAAAAGGATGGCTAACGTCCGGACAGGAAGAGGAAACAGCTTCTACTACGGATAAAAAAGCTTCTTTCTGGTATTTTGATCAGGAGATAGAAGAGAAGATGAATACGTTTACCAATTATGCCATTCCGGAATCTCCGGACTCGAAAGGAACGGGCGTAAGTGGCAAGACTTATTCAGAGAAAGAACCTTATATGTTGATGAAGGATCCATCAAAATCAACATATGCGGATACACCGTATACAGCCAATTCCTTGATTGCCCCGTATGTTTCCTTTAATGGCGGCATGTCCCGTTATGGCAGCAACCGTTTTGTAAATTATTTAAAGATGAAAGCACCTGATGGAGATGCCTCTAATTCAGCTAATCTTCAGGGATATGGAGAAGTAACGGTTGACACTTATTATATGAATAAAGTACCTGCAGTTTCTACAGAGGCCTATGAAAATGTTGGGGAATCGGTAGCTTATCCAGAAGGAATCCAAGCACCGTTTGTTCCATTGATTTCTCCATACGAATATGTATCTTCTGAATTGCTTGATATGTCTGAAATGACCAAAGATGATAGTAATTCGGAGGCTGCCAATGTAGCTTCGGTTACCCGTACCACATTGCGTTTCCATAACAATCGTGTGTATTATGCATCTGGTCAGGAATCCTTTGGCTTCATTTATGCACCTGAGGTGTCAGATGATAACGGAGAGGTAGTATCAACCTTTAAGGCGACTGGTGTGGGTATGAAGGTTCCATATGTAACAGGCCGTACTGCGCAAACATTGACGTTAAATAATATTGAGAATGTCAATATATCCGAAGCGACAGAAAATCCGAAGTTTGGTGTAACCTATACATCCAGTGATGCTGTGTTGCAGGATTATACAGATGTCTTTGTAGAATATGGTCCTGCGAAAGCCATTCGCACCGTTGATGAAGATACAGGAGCATACTCATGGCAGATTGAAGTATTGTTGGATGAAATCCCGGAGAATGCTTCTTATCCAATTGAGGTCAATGTAGTTGCCTCGAATCTTGGTGCCTGGGAAAAAGTGAATGGTGCAACAATATCTCAGACTTTCTTAATATCTGAAGAGGATATTAAGAGTGGTGTATATCTGGACGGTACGCAACAAGTTGACTATGATACTGCTTTTACAAATGCAACGAGTGATGTCGAAAAGGAACATGTGATTACAGTTTATTCGGATCAGACAACAAGTGTTTGTAGTAATATGAGTTCTTCAGAAATTATTCGCTTTACGAATGATACAAGAAAAGCTACGGTTACGCAGACAAGCAGCAATATGATGTTTTTAAATACATCGGGTGCCACTAACCCACAGTTATCATTTGGTAATCCGGATGCAACAATGACAGACGGTAAGACGGCACTGTGGTTTGATGCTAATGGCAAACAGAGATTTGTAGAGGCAAATAAAGGTTCTGTAAATCTGTATCATGGAGTTGTTATTACGAGCGGAAGTGCAGCCAGAGGTGGCGCGATTGATTGTAAAACCGGAAGTACAGTAAATCTCTATGGGGGCATTATTAAAGGAAATACCGCAACGAATTCCGATAGTACCAATTTAGGAGGAGGTGCGATATCGGCAGTTGGTAGCGGCAAGTTAAATATGTATGATGGATTGATTACCGGTAATACGTCAACCGGTTCTTACGGTGGTGGAGTATCCGTTATGGAAAACTCAACATTCCATATGTCTGGTGGTAAGATCATAAACAATGAGGGTTATGATGTTTATGTCGGTAGTTCAACATCAAACTTCTACATGTCTGGAACTGCGGAAGTTGGAGAAGTATATCTATCCTCCGGTAAAGTCATTCAGGTAGAATCGGACTTTACGACAGATGGTTCCCATGCACAGATTGTTCCTGCCGAATATACAGAGGGAACGACGGTTGTTACTTACGTTGATGGCATAACGCCGGATAAGAATGATTTTACAGTGGCTTCGCAGGAAACAACAACCGATGATGTAACAACAACAACACCGTATTATCTGTATGTGGATGGTCAGGATTTAAAACTTACCACAACAGCACCGGTTACTTATACAGTAAGCAAGAGCAACGTACAGGTATCAGCGACAACGGTAGAAGAAGGGGATACAGTTACGGTAACCCTTCCTGAAGACTACGTAGCCAATTCGTTATTGGCGACATATACTAATTCCGATAGTGAAAATCGAACACTTGCGTTAACAAAGGTGAATGATACTACCTATACATTTATGGCACCTGCAGCAGATGTTCAGGTTTCCTGTCTGGTGAACGAAGCAACAGATTCTGTAGTTATCGTAGGAACAACAAGTACGTATTATGTTAAATCAGATAATACATTGGATGTTTCCTTTACGGTTCCTGAAATAGCGGAAGGGTATGTATATCAGGATGTCAGCATCTATGTCCCTGTCCGTGCCCATCCATATAATGCACAGAATATGACAGCGACGATGGGAGAAGCTTCTTTTGCAATCTCCTCAGGAACCGTCGATGATACACAGACAGCTGAGTCGGCAGGAATCATAGCCGGTCAGACGGCAACATTGACAATTACTAATGAAAAGACAAGTGGTGTGGATTATTATTATGGCGATGCCAAGTACGGAGCTGTAACCGCATCTAATTTTGCGATTATGACATTAACGATAGCTGAGGGACTGCCTTATTATTCGGTGGATAGCACAAATGTTACGGTGTCAGCAGATAGGGTTCACTCGGGTGATACTGTAACAATAACCACTCCGGATACCTATGTGGCCAATTCGTTGTTAGCAACATATCGTAACAGTAGCAATCAGGTAGAGATTTTATCACTTACCCAGGAAGATAGTAATACATATACATTTACTGCACCTGCTGCAAATGTAACAGTAAGTGCTCTTGTAAATGAAGAAACTGATAAGGTGGTTGTTGTGGGTGAGACAGATACATTTTATGTTCGTAGCGATAATTCACTGCATGTAAACTATTCGGTTCCCGAGCCGAAAGATGGATATGGTTATCTGACAGCAGAGATTTATGTTCCGGTTCGTGACCATGCTTATAATGCAACTAATATGACGGCAAGCATGGGTGATATGTTTTATACGGTAACGAGTGGTGTTGTATCAGGTAGTGTTATGGCATCCGGAATCACTCCGGGGGCAACAAATACCTTAACCATTAATAATGAAAATGCAAATGGCGTTGATTATTATTATAAGGGGCAGGCAGGCTGCCGTCCGGAGACAGCCTCCGATCTTGCAATTCTTACTCTCTCGCTAGCAGAAGATTATATTTGTGAAGCATTGGTAGATGGTGTTTCCTTCCAGGGAGCACAGATAAGAACCCAGTCCGAAAATCAGGGACTTCGTTTCGTTTCATTAATTAAAAGACAGTTAAAAGAGAAAACAGAATTACCAGATAGTGTTAAGAGCATTGAATATGGTAATCTGCTCATACCGCAAATTGCTTTTGATAACTCTACATCAGGTCTAACAGAGCTTGATATGACAGCCGTAGAAGAAGGAATAACATGTACTGTGAATGAACAGGAGATTATAGTGAAAGCAGCTAAGGTGCAATCAACTGTAGATTATGAAAACGATGCGGCATTGGAATATGTAAAATTTGCTTCTTTATTGAGAGTTGGTAGTAATACAAGTGTATATAAGCAGAATTTTGTGGTGCGGCCATATCTGATTTACCGGGATTCCAATGGTAACCAGGTGGGAGATATTGTATATGCCAAACAGGAAAGCCGTAATATGCATGATATCGCCAGAGAAACATTGCAAGGAGACAAGAGTCAATACAGTGATGATGAGCTGGAGTATTTAAATGCTGTGGCAGCAGATTAGGAGGGGAATATGAAGAGACAATATCATAAACCGCAATGCGATATCCATCAGATGATTCTGGATGATATCATTACGGATTCCTCCGTTCCAACTTATAGTGCCATTGTTGAGGAATCAGCCGTAAGTGATGGAATCAGTGGCGGAGAATCAAATGTAGTAGATATAGATGGATGGGGCAACTTGTTCTAAATCATATGCCGGGACTAATCTTTAGGTCCCGGCATTTACTATGTAAAGTTACTCAATGTATCTCGGATTTCCTCTTTGAAATGAAAGCAATGAACCTGTCAAAGCTGTTAAGTTTTAAATGCGATTTTATCATATATTACATCTATATTCTCAGAAATAAAGAAGAGTATTGTCGAGGATGGTAAATCTAGATAGAATTAATAAAAAATTCATTGGAGGAAAAAACATGAGATTAAGAAGATTGACAGCTTTTTGTTTATCCACGATACTGGCTGCCACTT
>JBJELB010000072.1:0-1765 GCA_051878935.1 Lachnospiraceae bacterium
CCATACATGGTACGTTTTATCATTTTCAATTTGCTGTTTGTACCCTCAACAAAACCATTCGATAAAGGGCTCGCTACAGCATTTTCTACAGCATTTAAATCTTTTTCCAGTCCGGAAGCAAAACGGGAAATCTCTTTCAAATCGCTGTTTTTATATTTTTCAATAAACAGATATAAGCACGGCATGTTTTTCTTTTGAAAAATCTCCCGAAATTCCCGAATGCAGGACATCAGCGTCCTAAGTTGCGGATAAGTATCCATCAGATATGATTTATGACGATCCGTTATCTCGTAATTCATCCATAGAAAACGAAAGATACCATTTCTTGATATGTGGTCATATTCCTGAAGCTTTTTCTTTTTCTGAACAGCATCCGATGAAGAACTTCTGTAGACCGCAATATCAATCTGAAAACGCTCTATAATCTTATTCATGTAATCATAAGCCGCTGTCTGGCCTCCTTTATAACCTTTTTGGATGAGATTCCGGAAAACATCTTTCCTGCTCACACCGGAAGATAACTCTTTGATGACATAATCATAAAATTGATCCATTCCGCTGTAAAAGTTTTTGCGGCATAAGGAATCATAGTCTCCTTCAAGATATTTGGTCACTGTATTTCTGCTGCAATGAAGCATTTTAGATATCGCGCGTTTGCTGTATCCGGCTTCTGAGTATTCATGGATTGCATGATACAGTTGTACACTTTTTTCGTTGTAATCCAGAGGTTTATCCACATCACAATGCATTTTTTTTACAAGGCTCCCCGGCAGCTGCAGCGGTTTCACCTGTTCCATAGTCTATGGGAATCCGGACATCTACGGGAATCACAGAATTTACTGTGTTCTTAACAGCTTCCAGAAGATTTTGATGGAGATGGAATCGATCCGCTATCTGCATGGCATACGGCAGTATTTCCTGGATAGCAGACGAATACGCACTTGCCCTGTCCCGTGTGACTGTTTTAACGTGTTTATTATTGTTAAGCCACTCCTTAAGTGTCATTCCATCACGCCCATCAAGAATTGCAACCGGTCTATGGGTAGCCTCATCGACAATGATTGTTCCATAGGTATGACGTTTTTTAAATGCAAAATCATCAACACCGATGGCGCTTCCACATTCTGAGACTGGCTGCAGACGATAACGTTTGGTTAAAAGACGGATCACGCTGTCTCCGCTGATTTGAAGATTCATTGCACGACAGATACGGGCACATCCTTCACAACTGGTTTCCATGGCCAGCATGCAGATGAAATCAGCACATCGTTCTGTCATGCGTCCATAATAACTGAGAAATCCGTCAAAATCTTCAACAAATGTAACTTTTGAACAGGATTCATTATTACAAACATACTCGTGAGCTGTTATATGAAGTCGTGCAGTTTTTCCCAGAACCGGCAGATCCTGAACTTTGCGTAAATATGTCCCATGATAAGTTTTAGTTTCCTGACCACACTCTGGACATTTGGAAGAATGTGTTTTGGATCGCATTTTAATATGAATAGAACTGTCATCATTGTCAACAGAAGTAATTGACAGCAACTCACCTGGGAAAAACATATCCAACTTCAACGAATCATTCATTATCATATACCGCCTTTATTTGATACCAACATTTTATCACAGAAATAATTTCATTGGAAGCAAAAAACGGGCAATTGCGGAAGAACCCAAAAGCATCGATATATACAGCCTGCCGATCTTCGATGTCCTTTACGATCACGGTATTGTAGATACCCTCTAAGTAGGTTTCTACCTTTTC
>JBJELB010000073.1:0-8589 GCA_051878935.1 Lachnospiraceae bacterium
GAATCTCTATGTCACTATCTGTCCAATTTGGTGGCGTATTCTCTTGTATATATTTAATCAATTTATCTGCATCGATTAATCTCATGTTATTCCTCCCTCACACCAACGCCTTCCAAACTTCTGGACTGTTAATATCCCAATCCGACGGATTGTCCATGTGCAGCATACAATCTCCGTCACACTCAAACGGACACTCGTGATTACATTCATTTTGTTCCATGCAAACCTGTTTAATGGTCTGCAGTGCATTCGCAATTTCATCTCTGGTTGGTAATTTCTTTTCTTCCATTTTCGATTTCTCTTCTTTCTTGTGCTTTTCCATAAACTCAAAATCTACCGGTTGATTCCAACATTTTTTGCAATCCATATCGCAATTTTCATCACTAACGAGAAAATAATTTGATAAGCAGCCGCAAACACCTCCAATATATTTTTCGTCCACATTCTCAGGATGGTGTATCTCCATCCATTCCCGGCAGGTCATTGTATGCATGAAGTCGGACCATTCGACGATGTCGAAACCCTGCCTTTCATAATAGTCATAATCGCAAAATGTTCCATATCCCGTATAACAAGTTTCTTTTCCGTAAACTTCAAAAAAAGTATTTCTTAA
This sequence comes from Lachnospiraceae bacterium, assembly GCA_051878935.1. Taxonomy (GTDB): domain Bacteria; phylum Bacillota; class Clostridia; order Lachnospirales; family Lachnospiraceae; genus CANQDT01. Next base: position 614 of record JBJELB010000073.1, read on the forward strand.
ATAACTTTTATCATTTGACCACGTAAGTCCATGCTCATGCATATTCCTGCAGAAATCGTTCGCCTCTGCTTCTGTCTTGCAATGCACTGCTATCTTATTGTTTTGATTTTTAAATGCGCTCCAGTTAAATCTAAGCATTTGTTTCACTTTCATTTTCCTTTCTCACAATACGAATTGCATTGATTCTTTTTCTCAATCAAATCCAAGTAATACAAAATCAGGTCTCTGCATTCCTTACAGCGAAACTGATTCGAGATTTCGTTACATTCTTTCATGAGTGCAACCCACTCAGATTCTGTTAAGTCATTGACATAATATTTTTTAAACCATATCCAGACAGTAGCTGATATCTGTTTGATTTGGTCAATCGTTAAAATCTCATCCATTGGACAGCTCCTCAATGCGAATATAGATTCCAGGAATATCTGACCAGAACTTTTCCACCAGCTCCGATGCAACCAATGCATCATCATTCCAAAATCCCAAACTGGTCATACAGTCCTTTAACAATTTCTGCAGATTATCGGTATCCGGTTTTGAAATCTTATATTGGCCATTTGCTTTACCATGAACTATCGGGAAGCACCAACGTGTTATCAGCCGGACTCCACTCTCATAACTTTTAACCGGTTTATGCTTTGCTAAGTGACCAATTAATTTTTGTTTCGCAGCTTTTACTTCCGGAGGATCATAAAATACCGGTTTCCCTTTTACGACTGTCACTTTATGTTCCTGATGTGTCGTTGTCGGAGGGATCATGCTCATAAAAAATTCTGTCACCATTTTTACAAATTTTCCTTTCAAAAAAATTTTGCTTTGTCATCGTCAGGGGAAGGAAGTTGTTGTGCGTCAGCTTCCGCACAACTTACTTTCCCCTATGACTGACCGACAGGGAAACGAGGAAATATATATACGTAGTATATATGTCATTTCCCTGACAGGGAAATTCTCGAAGTTTTCTCGAGTTTTTCCCTCACAACTTCCCAGGGAAATTCTCGAGAAATTTTCGACTTTTTCCCTCTGAGGGAAAGGGAAATTCTCGGTGATTTCCCTCGACTTTTTCCCTGAGGGAAAGGGAAATTTACTCGACTTTTTCCTTTCCCTCAGACTTTATTTTCTGGAAGATTTCATTATCCTCAACTAGAAATCCACCGTGTTCTTTTAATCTATTTCGAACAGTTTTTTTGGTGACTCCCATGTATTCTGCAAGCGCATCTACTGTCACGCCACCATCCATATTGCAGACGTTAAAGGCATTTTCAATAGAATCTTTGCGTTGCTTTTTTAATTCTTCCGGAGACTTCTTTTTCTTAAAATTCTTCATCCAAGGGGTCTTATGATCCTCCGGCTGAATATCTTTTAGGATTCCAACACGATCAATTCTATGAATCGGATAATCAAAATACATGTTAATCGGCTCGAATTTTGGAAACTCCCGTAACGTTCCTTCAATCCTCCATGCAGTCTTTGTTTTTGCTTTTTTACTGCTTTCAAAGACATGCCTGTTTAGTTCTGTATATTGCTTCTTAGAAAGCTTATTTTCGCAATATGTCAGCATCTGATAGCTGCTTAACATATCATCTTGAGATACATCATCTTCCCAGTCTTCTACGTGTTCGTTTAAAAAGTCAGCACACGTATCACATACTGCTTTGTTCTCTTCATTTTTTAATACTGCATCCGTTAATTCCAATTCGATTAAGTCCAGTAATGCATCCGGATCACGTGCAAACACTCCGCTTCCGGAAGCTCTGTCCATGGAACGTTTGCCGCCCTGAGCGCCTTTACTATGATGATGGCAGTATATAACCGCACATCCTAAATCATTACAGATTTTATCGAACTGGTTACAGAAGTTTGCCATCTGGTCAGCACTGTTTTCATCACCGGTAATGACCTTATATATCGGGTCAATGATGATGGCCACGTAATCCTTCTTTGCCGCTCTTCTGATTAATTTAGGCGCCAGCTTATCCATTGGTACCGCCTTACCCCTTAGGTTCCAGATATCGATATTTGACAGATGCTCATGCTTCCATCCAAGTGCGGTATATACGTCTTTAAAACGTTGAAAACAGCTTGCCCGGTCAAGTTCCAGATTCACATACATTACTTTTCCCTGAGCGCAATCAAATCCAAGCCAGTTCTTTCCTTCTGCAAGAGCAATGGTAAGCTCAATGAGAGCAAAAGACTTACCGGCTTTGGATGGACCGGCTATCAGCATCTTATGCCCTTTCCTAAGTACGTTATCAATTAATGGCGGAGCTAGCTCCGGCGTATTGTCCCAGATGTCTGCCATATTATCCGGATTCGGAAGATTGTCGTTGACTCCCTCAATCCATTCTATCCATTCTTCCCAGCTTTTCTTTCCGATATTGGTATCCACGATATATTGTTTCTTACCATCACGCATGACGCCGGGCATACGTGATAATCTGGATGGATTTTTATTCTGTTTATCGATGGAAAGCCCGTTTTTCTCGCATATTTCGTAGAGATAATTAACCCGTTTACGATACTCGTCATAATTGGCAGCATCGATTTTCACAATAGCATGAAGGCTTTTCTTTCCGCTGTAAACCAAAGCGGCAATCGGTAGTTCTAACTGTTGCATAATGGCATTTTGCTCATCAATGGCCATGTTATCCGATTCCACAAGCGCATACCGATATTCTGTGACGTTCTCGTTTTTACATCCATTTCCATCCAGAGGATTAAAACGGATCCACGCACCTGCCTTTTCGTTATAGTCTCCAAGGGCAGCTCCGATATCTTGATATTTGGAAAGCTCCTGAATCAATTCCCCGGCAGTCCTGCTGTAGCTTCCTGCTTTTGGTAAAAATCTTCCATCTTTCTCCCATGAATCTGTTACGTAACCAACATTTTCCCCTGCTTCAAATAATGTTTCCAAATAACGGATAATTTCACCTACCGGATTCCATTCTGATGGCTCTTTGATGTCTTTTCCTTCCAACCATCCCTTTTCAATAATCACAAAATCGTCCTTTTCCATCGCAATCGAATCATTCCAGTCTAATTCATGGCCACCGGCCTTATATGGAGATACCCAGCCATTGTCCTTTGCCAGTTGAACAATGGTACCGGCCGTAACCGGCGTTCCGGAACCGGAAAAGGATGCCCATTTACGATAACATTCTCCCTGGTGATACCTTGCATCACTACGACTCCATTCATCCCAAACGGAAGCCGTATACCCTTCATGTTTTAATGCCATTCCAACGTTTAGCCAATCCTGATAATCAAGACTGGCAGGATTTATGTAATTTAATATTTCTAGTAAATTCTCTGATTTCATTCAATTACACTCCACTGTAAGTTTTAGGGTCAATATCTCTTGGAATTCTCCATCCATTAGCAGCAATTCTATCAATCAAATTCCTTGCCTGTTCAAAACTCCATGTTCCTACGTGTTCAAATCCGCGACCTTCTAAAAAGCGAATCTGTTTCGGTGTTGTAAGCCCTTCTTCTCTGCGTTTATTTAATCGTTCTAAAATCTTGGTTGCTTTGCCTGCATTGTCAATGGCATCCGGTAAGATACCAAGCTTTTCTAACGCTTGCATCTGCTTGTCAGAAGGTGGCGCCATTTCCCAACCGAAAGCCGGCACATAGCTGGATAAGTCCTCCGCCTGTATCGACATCTCGAACTGCAGCGGATCCACGAGTTTCTTCTTTCTCTTTCTCATTTCAGACAATTGCTTTGCCAACGCCTCTTCACGTTGCGCTATTACATCCTCACTGGCCTTTTCTTCCGCTGCTTCCAAATCAACGGCACATCCTGCTTCTTCGATGTTTTTTGTCATCTGCTGTGCCACTTCTTCATCAGTACATATCAGACTTGCCGGATGGCAAAGCTCATGTCGTTCTGTGTGCCATAGGAAATCCAGCAACAGTAGTTCTGTCTTTCCGTCTGCAAGCCTTGTCCCTCTTCCAACCATCTGACTGTATAAGCTACGTACCTTCGTTGGTCTTAAAACGACAATGCAATCGACATCCGGACAATCCCATCCCTCTGTCAATAACATGGAATTACACAGGACGTTGTATTTATTATTTGCAAAGTCCTCTAATATCTCTTTTCTGTCCTTACTGTCTCCATTTACCTCTACAGCCTGAAATCCATGATTATTTAATATTTCAGTAAACTTCTTTGATGTTGCTACCAGAGGAAGAAAGACAACTGTTTTTCTCTCCTTGCAATTCTTGACCATTTCCTCTGCGATGTTTTCCAGATAAGGATCCAGTGCAGTACCAACATCGGAAGCTTTAAAGTCTCCGGATTGCATGGAGACATTGGATAAGTCCAATTTTAACGGTATTGTTAATGCTTTGATCGGTACAAGATATCCACTTTTGATTGCCTTTGGCAGGGTATATTCATAAGCCAGTGTCTCAAAATACGAACCAAGGTTTTTCATGTCACCTCTGTCCGGTGTTGCTGTGACACCGAGCACCTTTGCATCGTTGAAATGCTGTAATACCTTTTGATAACTGTCGCTGATGCAGTGATGCGCTTCATCAATGACAATCGAGTTAAAATAATCAGATGGAAACTGATGTAATCTCGTTTCCCTCATTAACGTTTGAACGGAACCTATGACCACGCGAAACCAGGAACCCATACACGTTTTATCTGCTTTCTCAGTAGCGCACTGCAGACCGGTTATCTTCTGGAGCTTATCTGCAGCCTGATCCAATAACTCTCCCCGGTGCGCCATGATAAGCACTCTGTCTCCGCGCTTTACCAACTCTTCTACGACCTTCGCAAATACAACCGTCTTTCCGCAACCGGTTGGTAAAACAAGGAGCGTCTTTTGTATTCCATTGTCCCATTCATGAAAGATATTTGTTTTAGCCTCTTCCTGGTATGGTCTCAGCTCCATTAAAACGTACCTGCCGTAAAGCCTTTATTTTCTTCCTTTGGATAGAACTTCTTTACGGTATTATACTGATTTCCGTTTTTGCTTATTTCCACCGCTAAATTTAATCGTCCGGTCGTTCCCGGAACGGCCTGCCAGTTCATTCTTAACGGTTCTCCTTTTTTCTTAAGTCCGATTGATAAGAAAAATTGCGATAAGAAACCTTCACATCGGCTATGAAGATATAAGGTATGCTTGATGACAACTTTTCCACTCTGACTAAGCGGTGTTTTAATAGCAATACTTACGATTGCCATAGGACAAGCCGGAAGCGTTGCTGTTGCTGAAGGCTCATATCTTCCTCTCTCATAGCTTTCAATCATAAAATCATAATCACCTGCAGGTAATGTAATAAAATCGGATTCTTTTGATATTTCATCGTCCCATCCGAATGCTCTTTCATTTGTTTGATCCATATGTTTTACCTCTCTTTTCTTTTAATTAAATGGAATAGATTCCTTTTCTTTCATCGTTTTTATCATGGCAAATACCTGTTGCCATGCTCCAACCAGTACCCCACTGATAAATGCCGGATCATAATTGGAAATCGGCGTATCAGAAGGATAATAGCCCTTCGCGGCAACCACATTTTGAATATCCCACTCATCCACATTATTTGCCAGCATCAAATCTCTTAACGCTTTTGGTATGAGTTCACTTACTTGCCCTATTGGTGGAGAACTTCGTTCCTCCTGCTTCCTTGTTGCCTGCTCATTTTGCAGTGACAGTGTTTGTTGTACCGGTTCCGGCTCAGATACTGGTGGAGATTGTGGTCCCGGTTCCGGTTGCGTATTCGTTCCATGAACAGTCGTTTGTGATGGTATATCAGTTGTAGGCTGCGGTGTTGCGTCTGGTTGCGGTGTCATATCAGTCTGCGGTGTTACAGCCGGCTGCTGCACTGGTGCAGGCTCCGGCACTCGGCTGTCATTCAAGTTAGTACCGCATTCAACGATAGACTCTATCTGGGAATACTCAAACGGGATACAATCACCAAGATCGTACCGGTTCTTCGCATCCCAGCACGGGTGATGGGTCGTATACATCACTCTCTGGCCGCCTTGTGCCTTATGCTTTTTACCGTCCTTATCCGTTGCTATCGAGAAGGTTCTGTAGTTGGCAAACAGCAGCATATCGCACCATTCTTTTACCAGTGGCGATGTTTGGGAACTTGTCTTTTTACCAAGCTTTAATTCATACCGGTCGTAAGCTCCCATTTCGTCCGGCTGTTCAAATTTACGGATCTGTGCGTGTGCTGTTAATACCACATGAATTCCGGCATCTACTACTTCCTGAAGTTTATTTAAGAATCTTCCAAATTCTTCTTTTACATATACATAACCATTGCCATAACCAAAATCTTCAATGCCGCTTTTCTGATGCTCTGCACAAATACTTTCGATGCATAACTGCTCTGCCCAGTCAACGGTATCGATTATCAAAGTTTTACACGGCTTATGTATCAGAGTGTAATTTACCTCTTCCAACAGCATAGACCAGCTGGAAGGCTTATCGTATCGTCTGACATTCATGTGACCTGTGCTTCCCTCTGTGTCAATAAAAATCGGATCCGGAAATCTGGATGCGAATGTACTTTTACCGATTCCCTCCGGTCCGTAAACAACCACTTTACTTGCTTTCTTTAAAATTCCACTTGTGATATTCATTAAAATTCACCTGCTTTCCACTGTGTTTCCGCTTCTGTTTTATTCGCAGTATCATCTTTTACGATGTATCCGTCTTCAATGATGATCTGGCATTCCTCTCCTTTTGAAACCCTGGTAGCAATAGCCTGAAGATGTTCTTCTTCCAGCCATTGTCCGAATTCCTTCAAGGTTGTGACGTCCATCTGTTCCAGCTTGTCGAGCAAAACAAAACCACAATTCGGATTTAACTTCCGGACAATCGCTGTTGCTACTTTCAGCCGCTCAGAACCGCTCATGTTGTCCCATTTCTGGCCTTTATACAAGAGTTCTCCGTCTTCCACGGTTAATTCATCTAATGGCAGCTCTACACTGTTTAAAAGTGACATTTTCTTATCTCTTACCTGATTGATTTTCGCCGTCAGCTCATTGTATTGATTTTTAAATTCCAGGGCATCCTGCTCCGCCTTGTCTTTATCAAAATTGGCACGAACCTTTCGGTTAATCTCTTCGATATTCTCGATATTACGCTCCAGTTCAGCCGTAGATTCGTCCTGTAAATCTTGTGCCGACATCGTTGCCACGCGAAGAGACTCATTCACTTCTGCCAATTCTTCTTTTTTTGCTCTTAACTGCTCGCTTAATCTATCAATTTCCTGATCAAGGAACATAGCGGATTGTGTCAGTTCGTTTACCTTATCTCTTTTTCGCTGATTCTCTCCGTTGCGTGCCAGAATTTCCTGCTGCTGTCTGATCAATTCAGACGGAGATACAAGGTCTTTTGGAGCATCCGGATAATAGACCTGCTCTTTCGCAAATTTCTCCTTCTGTTCCGCTACTCGGCCCAACACAAGCCGGTCGTTATATAATTCTGCTTCTTCTTTATCAAAGGCCACTAACTGGTCTTTGATACCGAGCGTATTTAATAAAATGTTCGCCTTTTCCTTTGCAGATGCTTCCATGAATTTTGGAATGTCAAGGGCGAACTGTTCTACAAACTCATTTAACAGCTGCTGTCCTGCTCTTTGGCCGGATGGATCCGTTACTTTTAAGTCGCTATTCTTTCCTTTTCGCTCTACGACCAGACCATTGCTGAGCGTTAAATGAATAGTAGGTGGAATCAGGGAACCTTCCCTTGTAGGCTTGGATGGACGATATCGATCACCACCTAACGCCCAGGCGATTGAATCAATGACCGATGTTTTCCCTTGTCCATTATCTCCACCGATTACCGTAAGCCCATCAGCTGATGGTTCCATGCGTACTGCTTTTACGCGCTTTACATTTTCTATCTCAAGTTTATTTATCTTTACCATTTCTTTATCTCCATTCTTTCATTCTCCAACCTTAATTCCAGTACACTGTTCAAATATATCCGCATCAAAATTCGGTAACGAAC
>JBJELB010000074.1:0-8488 GCA_051878935.1 Lachnospiraceae bacterium
CTCCTTGATAAACAGTTTTATTATTTTAACTGTCTACCTAGAAGGGAGCATATCACACTAGGTTTCCGGGCAATTATTATTTTTCTACACGATTCCCTGAGCGGTCATAGCATCAACAACCTTCTCAAAACCTGCAATGTTAGCACCTACTACGTAGTTGCCTTCTGCATTATAGCGTTTTGCAGCCTCATCCATGTTGTGGAAGATATTAACCATGATGTTCTGTAATTTACCGTCAACCTCTTCGAATGTCCAGCTTAAACGCTCACTGTTCTGGGACATTTCAAGAGCAGATGTAGCAACACCACCGGCATTTGCAGCTTTACCAGGAGCAAATAAAACACCATTTTTCTGTAAGTATTCTGTTGCATCCATAGTTGTAGGCATGTTTGCACCTTCTGCTACCGCGATACATCCATTAGCAACCAATGCTTTTGCATCATCGATTAACAATTCGTTCTGTGTTGCACATGGAAGAGCAATATCACATTTCACAGACCATACACCACGGCCTTCATGATATTCTGCACTTGGTCTTGCAGCTTTGTACTCTGTTAAACGAGCACGTTTTACTTCTTTTACTTCTTTCAATAATGCTACATCGATTCCTTCCGGATCATAAATCCAACCGGTAGAATCCGATACTGTAACAACTTTTGCACCTAACTGCTGTGCTTTCTGGCAGGCATAGATAGCAACATTACCGGAACCTGAGATACATACTGTTTTACCGGCGATATCATGACCGTTGCATTTTAACATCTCTGCTGTTAAGTATAATAAACCATATCCTGTAGCTTCTGTTCTTGCCAGAGAACCACCGTAAGATAATCCTTTACCTGTCAATACACCTTCGTATACGCCACGGATTCTCTTGTACTGACCGAACATATAACCGATTTCACGGGCACCTGTTCCGATATCACCGGCAGGAACGTCTGTGTCAGCACCAATATATTTACAAAGCTCTGTCATAAAGCTCTGGCAAAATGCCATAATTTCACGATCGGATTTACCCTTAGGGTCAAAATCAGAACCACCTTTACCGCCACCGATCGGAAGTCCTGTTAAGGAGTTTTTGAAAATTTGCTCAAAACCTAAGAATTTAATAATACCTAAGTTTACAGAAGGGTGTAAACGTAAACCACCTTTATATGGTCCGATTGCACTGTTGAACTGTACACGGTATCCGGTATTTACCTGAACCTGTCCGTTATCATCTACCCAAGGTACACGGAACTTAATCTGACGCTCCGGATTTACTAATCTTTCAAGAAGTGCATCTTTGCGGAATTTTTCCTCATTTGCTTCCACAACAACTCTTAAAGATTCCAATACCTCTTTAACAGCCTGATGAAATTCTGGTTCTGCCGGATTTTGTTTCACTACTAACTCAATCACTTCATCAACGTATGACATTTTGTTTCTCCTCTTTTCTATCAATATGTTTTTTTCGGTATATATTATATCTGTGTTATAAATATTACGCAAGAAAAATTTGAACTTTTTGTATAAATCGACCCACTTTCGTGCTATAATTCATGAAAATAAGACATTTCATACAAAGGAGATTGTCATGAAGATAGTATTTTTAGAAGTGGGAAATCTGGGAGATGATATTGATTATGCGCCATTTTCCGATTTTGGAGAGGTCATATTCTATGAAACAACACCACCGGAGCTGGTCAAAGAACGAATCAAAGACGCCGATGTGATTGCCATTAATAAAATACCCATGAATGAAGAAACACTCGGTGATGCATTGAATGTAAAGCTGATCTGCGTAACTGCAACCGGGACAAACAATATTGATTATGCCTATACAGGCAAACGCGGCATCGTTGTCAAGAATGTTAAGGGGTATTCTACGGAAACCGTTGTACAACACACCTTTGCATTGTTATTCTATCTGTATAATAAGCTTGCCTATTATGATTCCTATGTAAAATCTGAAGCATATATGGGCTCTCCTTATTTTGTCCATATTGGGCGCATCTTCCATGATCTGTACGGCAAAACATTTGGTATCGTAGGATTGGGGGATATCGGACGCCGAGTAGCCGAAGTTGCTGCTGCATTTGGCTGTCGTGTCATCTATTATTCTACCTCCGGACATAATCATAATTCTGATTATACGGAAGTTTCTTTTGAAAGATTACTGGAAGAAAGCGATATCATATCGATTCATGCACCATTAAACGCATCTACTGAGTCATTATTTAACTATGATGCTTTCTGTCGTATGAAAAACAGTGCCTACCTTCTGAATCTCGGCCGTGGACCAATCGTAAATGAGATTGACCTGGCACGGGCACTCGACGAGAATCTAATAGCAGGCGCCGGATTAGACGTATTATGTGTAGAGCCTATGGCTCAAGACAGCGTCCTTGCTCATATTAAGGACAGCGAGAAACTGATTATTACACCACATATTGCCTGGGCAAGCACAGAAGCCCGTAACCGTCTGGTTCGGTGTATCTATGAAAATATCAGAACTTTTTTAGATAACGGAAAATAATAGGAGGGCTTAGAATATGGAATTTTTGCATATGCTGCAATCAATTCGAAATCCTGTTTTAACCGTTTTCTTTCGCCTATGTACATTATTAGGTGAAGAAATATTTGTCATCGCACTGCTTTGTTTCTTATTCTGGTGCATTAACAAGGCTCTGGCATACCGTATCGCCTTTACTTATTTTGCTTCCGGTATGTTAGTACAGATTTTAAAGCTGCATTTCCGAATACCACGTCCCTGGGTACGGGATACCTCAATTATACCGGATGAAGCCGCTCGCAAAACTGCAACCGGCTATTCTTTTCCCAGCGGACACACGCAGGGGGCCACTTCAATATTCACAACCTTTAGTTACACTGTGAAAAGGAGCGGTTTCCGGATTATCTGTGCCATCCTGATTCTTCTGGTCGCCTTATCGCGTATGTATTTATGTGTCCATACTCCTGCAGATGTATTGACTGCTTTTGTTCTCTCTTTTTTGCTCTCCTTATTCGTCAATTATCTGCTGGATCATTTTAAGGCTACTACCCGCAACAAAGCTGTTCTGTCAACTGCTATGATACTGATTGCGGTTGCCACCATGCTTTATTCCTATATTCTTCTTCAGAAGGGTATCATTGTTGAGGAACTGACTGCCGACTGCTTCAAAGCCGCGGGCTCCGGAATCGGATTCGCGATAGCCTGGTATATTGAAATTACATGGATACAATTTCAGGAAAAACACCATTCTAATCTATATCAATCTGTTAAATACATCATCGGACTTCTGGTCGCTCTCGTTCTAAAAAGCGCCATAAAGGTTCTCCTTGGTACCACCCTTTGGGCACATGCCGTCCGATATTTTCTGATCGTACTATGGATTATTGCGATTTATCCTACAATATTTACTAAATTGGAAAAGAGGTCTAAGTCATGTTAAATGAAATCAAAACACAAACATTATCTGTTGTTACAGAGCTTTTAGAAGCTGCTCATTTACAAAAAGGTGACCTGCTCGTTGTAGGTTGTTCTTCCAGTGAAGTTGCCAGCTATTCTATCGGTTCTCACTCCAGTCAGGAAATCGGAGAGGCAATCTTTCATACTATCCATGATGAGCTTAACCAACATGGTATTTTACTTGCCACACAATGCTGCGAGCATCTGAACCGCGCTCTGATTATGGAAAGGACTACTGCAAAGCAATACGGCTACCGCCCTGTAAATGTTTGTCCTCAACTGAAAGCCGGAGGTTCCCTCAGTACGGCTGCTTATGCCGGCTTTTCTGATCCGGTTGCCGTGGAACACATTGAAGCTCAGGCAGGAATTGATATCGGAGATACTTTGATAGGCATGCATCTTCAACCGGTTGCCGTTCCTGTCAGAACGAAAACGAACCAAATCGGAGGTGCACATGTTGTATGTGCCAGAACCCGTATGAAATACATTGGTGGAGAACGTGCACACTATATTGAGAATTAACGCTTTGTTCATTTTTTGTTCACATGTTGAACATAATCTTTCGTTATTCTATAGGTGATATATGAATGGGAGGTTTACACATGCAGAACGCAAATATTATTACATCTACTCTTCTTTCACTGGTGCTTGCCATTGGAAGTTTAACCGGTTGCAGCAGCAATTCTTCTTCCGACGAAATGCCAATTAATGATACTCCTCATACGATGGAGGAAGGCACCTTTGGCATTGTTACCAGCATTGATCAAGATGTTATTACTCTTGACATGGGTGATATGCGTGTAGTTGGCGAACGGCACGATGATTCCGACCGCCCTGAGCGTCCACCTGAACCGGATGACTTGTCAAAGGATAAGAAAAAAGGAAGCTCCTCTCAGAAGCCTCCTGGAGATGCACTTCCTTTTGAAAAAAATGGTGAAACCAAAACCATCCGGATAGATGATTCCGTCAGAATCATGCTCCATTCCGGTCCCGGATTCAGAACAGAGGGAACATTGGAAGACATTACAGTAAACTCTATTTTGAATTTAGTCTATGACGATGACACATTAACTGAAATCAATGTGCAGATGCCACATGACTAATCCGTTTATATATCATATCCCCTTTCTCAATTTTTTCTTCATGTAGTTTGGTTGCGTCCAGAATCATTTTCTCTGCACTTGCAAACAGAGATGGTTCTGACGCAAAGCAAACACTCATCACATCGCCTCTTTTTACAAAATCCCCAACTTTTGCTTTGCAAACAATTCCTGCTTTCATATCGATACGATCTTCTTTTGTCATTCTTCCGGCACCCAGCATACAGGATGCGATTCCATATTGTTGTGCATCTATATGTGTAATATAACCATCTCTCGGAGCCTTTACCGCATATTGATATTGTGCTTTCGCAAAACGGCTGGTGTCTTCAATATAAGAAATATCTCCTCCTTGCGCCTGTACCATTTTCTTAAAACTCTGATATGCTTTTCCACTCAACAATGCATCTTCTGCCATCATTCCGGCCTCTTCCATAGTCGCAGCTGCTTTTGCTAAATACAGCATATTGGCAGCCAATTCAATACAAACTTCTACGAAATCCTTCGGACCATTTCTCTTTAATGTATCAATTGCTTCGATTACTTCCAGAGAATTTCCGATGGCATATCCAAGCGGCTCATCCATATTTGTAATCAATGCAACGGTTTCCCGTCCTGCGTTTTCTCCGATACGAACACACTCTTCTGCCAGAGCACAGGCATCTTCATATGTTTTCATAAAGGCACCACTGCCCATCTTAACATCCAATACAATCGCATCACTGCCTGCCGCTATTTTCTTTGACATAATCGATACTGCAATCAACGGAATACTGTCCACGGTTGCCGTTACATCACGAAGTGCATACATCATTTTATCTGCAGGCGTCAGCTTTGCAGATTGTCCCATGACACTTAATCCGTTTCTCATAACGATATCAATAAACTCTTTCGACGATAATGTGGTACGCATACCCGGTATGGATTCCAGTTTATCAATGGTTCCTCCGGTATGACCCAGTCCTCTTCCGGACATTTTTGCAACCTTCACACCACAGGATGCTACAATTGGTTCGACTACCAGGGTAGTCTTATCTCCTACTCCTCCGGTAGAATGCTTATCCACTTTAATCCCCGGTATTACAGATAAATCAATCTGTTCACCGGAATGAACGACTGCCATCGTCATATCCAGTGTTTCTTCCGGCGTCATTCCTTTATAATAAACTGCCATCAGAAATGCTGCCATTTGATAATCCGGTATCGTTCCATCAACATACCCTGTAATCAGGTATTCTATTTCTTCACGGGACAGACTTCCTCCATCTCTCTTTTTTAAAATCAAATCATACATTCTCATAATGAAAATCCTCCCGGTAACAATTCTTTTAAAGAATATTCCACATAATCTGTTTCTGATTTCACAACCAGGATACGCATTGTTTCTACATCACAAAACTCTGACAGAGCTTGCCGGCAGACACCACAAGGCATACAATACTCTGTAATTTTTTCTCCTTTTCTGCCTCCTGCAATCGCAATCGCTTTAAACTGTCTCTTCCCACTTGCAATCGCAGAAAACAATGCCGTACGCTCTGCACAATTCGTAACCGAATAGGATGCGTTTTCCACATTACATCCCTTAAATATTTCATCATCTTTCGACAACAATGCTGCACCTACTGCAAAACCAGAATACGGACAATACGCATTCTCCCTGGCGAGCAACGCCTCCCTGATTAATTTCTCTTCCCCTGTCATCACATTCCCTCTTTTCTCATTCGTGGATACATGCTCTCTCCCTTAATCTCCCCATGATTCGGACAATCCAGCATATCCAAAACCGTAGCTGCAATATCAGCAAAGGTCTTACGCGTTCCCAGTGATACTCCCTTCTTAATCAAATCTCCATATACTAAAAACGGCGTATTCTCTCGGGAATGATCCGTGGATGGAGTGCCTGGATCACATCCATGATCTGCTGTAATCATCAATACATCTTCCGGTCTCAATTGTTCCAATGCCATTCCTAACCATGCATCAAATTCGGCTATGGCCTTTGCATAGCCATCAATATCATTCCGATGCCCATACTTCATATCAAAATCAACCAGATTCACAAAGCATAAACCATGGAAATCTTTTTGCATATCCACAATAACCTGCCTCATACCATCTGCATTATCCACAATCGAAACTGTCTTCTGCACAGCACGACCGGCAAAAATATCATAGATTTTTCCTACACCTAACGTATCATATCCATTTTGAACCAACACATCTAACATTGTAGTTCCTGTTGGCTCTAAAGAAAAATCGTGTCTCTTTGGTGTTCTCGTAAACTCCGGATGGATACCGGTAAACGGTCTGGCAATCACCCTTCCGACACCGTATTTACCCTGCAGTAACTCTCTGGCTATCCGGCAATACTCATACAATTGTTCTACCGGCACAATCTCTTCGTGTGCCGCAATCTGAAAAACACTATCTGCTGATGTATAGACAATCAGTGCTCCGGTTTCCATATGTTCTTTACCATATTGTAACAGAACCTCTGTACCTGAAAATGGTTTGTTACATAGAACTTTCCGTCCGGTTTTTTCAGAAAATGATGCTATAATCTCATCCGGAAAACCATCTGGAAAAGTCGGAAGTGGCTCATTTTTTATGATTCCTGCAATCTCCCAGTGTCCAATTGTCGTATCCTTTCCCATTGAGGCTTCTTCCATTCTGGCAAATGCTCCGGTTATCTCACCATGATATTCCGGACGATACCATGACTTGACCCCATCAATCGTGCTCAATCCCAGACGTTCCATATTAGACGCATGATAAAAAGGAGAGTTGATAATGGTTTTTAATGTATTGCTCCCTTCATCATGAAACTGTGCTGCATCCCTGGCATCTCCGATTCCAAAACTGTCTAACACGATTAAAAAAACTCTCTTAATATCTCCCATCTTTATCACTCCTGGTTTTGTTTTGGAATGGCATTACTTGTACCGATTCGGCTACAGCCTTCTGCTATATAAGCCTCCATTGCTTCCGGTGTACGAATACCTCCGGCTGCTTTCATTTTCACATCAGGACCAATGTGTTTTTTGAATAACTTGATATCTTCTAAAACAGCACCGCCCGTCCCAAATCCGGTCGATGTTTTAATATAATCCGCACCGGCATTCGTAACCGCCTTACACATTGCTATCTTTTCCTCTTCTGTCAGATAACAGGTTTCAATAATTACTTTTAATACATTATCCCCAACTGCTTCTTTTAAAATACGGATTTCACGTTCTACAGCATCATAATCGCCATTTTTCACATCACACAGATTGATAACCATATCAATTTCGCTTGCACCATGTGCCAATGCATCTTTCGTCTCTGCTAACTTCACAGCTGTCGTATTATATCCTAACGGAAAACCAATGACCGTACAGATATTCAACTGCTCTGCATAAGTCTCATGTACCTTTTCCACATAATATGGTGGAATACAGACGGATGCTGTGTGATATTTTATTGCTTCCTCGCATAATTTCCGGATATCTTCCCATGTTGTAAATGCCTTTAAAACTGTATGATCTACATATTTTAATATTTCTTCCTGCCTCATTTTATTGATGACCTCCTGTATTACTATTTATTTCTATTATTCAGTATAACAAAATGAAAGAGAAATGTCACTTGGCTTCACCCAATCAGCACACTTTGGTGGGCACAGACTCGCAGCACAGTGGGTTGGTACAACAAAAAACACCAGACAATGTCTGGTGTTTGAAGAGGCGTCTAACGGATTTGAACCGATGATCAGGGAGTTGCAGTCCCATGCCTTACCACTTGGCTAAGACGCCGTATTATGAAAAAATGACTCCTACGGGAATCGAACCCGTGTTACCGCCGTGAAAGGGCGATGTCTTAACCGCTTGACCAAGGAGCCAGACTCCCCGAGTAGGACTTGAACCTACGACAACGCGGTTAACAGCCGCGCGCTCTA
>JBJELB010000075.1:0-38123 GCA_051878935.1 Lachnospiraceae bacterium
ACTGGATTTGCATTTAAAAATTCTACTACTTTCTGCATGATAAGTACCTCCTGAACTCTTTGTTGTAATCATTTTGGTTACATCTAACAATTGTACTTTATCATCTTTTTGATGTAATGTCAATAGTTACATCAAAATTTGTAACTTTCTTTGTTACATCAGCTCATTTTATAAAAAGGCTCCAGATTTTAATCTGAAGCCTTTGATTTACTGTTCAACCCACATTTCTGTATCCTTTTTCACATCAGCCAGCGTTATAGAGTCAAGTTCTCTCTCCATTGCCTCCTGCACTCTTGCAAGCTTGTCATCCAAAACATGATGAATATTTCTTCCAACCGGACACTTCTGATTCGGATTTTCATGAAAATGAAATAATTCCTCATCCGGTGTACACTCCACTGCTCTGTATATATCCAAAAACGTAATTTCTTCTAAAGGTTTTGTTATTACTACACCTCCGGTTCCTCTAGAAACCTCTATAAGTCCTGCAGCCTTTAACTGCTGCAACAGCTTTCTGATAATAACCGGATTGGTTCCAATACTTCCTGCCATAAAATCACTGGTCATTTTCTGATCTGCAAATGTATCTATACAGGCAAACATATGAATTGCCATGGTAAATCTACTGGAAATCTGCATTTGTACACCTCCATTTTTTTTATTTATCATAACATTTTTTTGATGTAATTTCAATGGTTACATTTACTGTGCATTCAGAATAGTAAATTTTTTACCATTAGGCAAATACCGATTAATTTAATTTCTACCATAGCACCCCTTTTTTACCAGCATAAAAGCACCCAAGCATTTCTGCCCGAGTGCCATCATATCCTATTTCTATACTCTCACTTCAAATCCGTTCTTGAAGATAAATCGTATATCGTCTTTTGCTTTCACAATCACTTCCTGCACAAGGCTACTCCAAATCCCGGCATCGAAATCTTCAATTAAGCCGTCCTGCTTCTCCAAAGTCCGTATCAACCCTTTGAATAATTCTCACTTTGCCTTCTTGCTTTCAATCTGCTCTGCGATGTCATAATACCCAGCTTTTGCTTTTTCATACCTTGCCGTAAGTTCGGCATAGCGTTTTTCATACCCATCCTGGTCTAATGCTACCCGGCTGTTCTCTGCAATGGCAATCTGCATCTGCTCCGAGATGATATTAAGTTCTGTAATCCTATCCTGTAAGTCCCTATCAAGCGAATCCGTCTCACAAACCATTTCCATCATAACTTTGGTATTGGCAAGAATTTCATACCTTTCAGAAAATAACTCGTTGGCCGCCTTGATGAACAATTCTTTTAACTCATCCTCGTTGATGTGTGGTGTTTTGCACTTGCAGCCATCGGAATATTTGTGGTTGCATCTGTAGATGACCTTTCTGTACTTGTCATTAGAATGCCAGACCTTGGCTCCATACCAAGAACCACATTCTCCACACTTTATTATAGAAGAAAACAATCCAACACCGCTATACTTCTGCATACCCTTTCGCCTTAAAATTTCTGCCTGAACTTGGTCGAACTGGTCTGCGTTTACAATGCCCTCATGGTGTCCTACCACATAATACTGTGGCACTTCTCCATTATAAACTACCAGCTTATGAGTCAAGAAATCCTTTGTAAATGTCTTCTGTAAAAGGGCATTCCCTTTATACTTTTCATTCTGAAGGATACTCATCACCGAACTTGGATGCCATTTATCTTTCCCGGCAGGGGTCTTCACTCCCGTTTCAGTAAGTTCGCAGGCAATTTTGTAAGTGGAATCCCCCTCAAGATATCTTTAAAAATATATCTGACGGTTACTGCCTGTTCTTCATGCTCCGTTGAAACTCGGGCATATCCTCCGTCTTAAATTCTTAAATCATCCCAAAATGCTCCAGCGCATCTCTTATTGCTTTTTCCTTCTCCTCCGGACACTGTGGCTGTCTAGCTGTCTCCGCTGCCGCTCCGGTCCGCGCAGAGCAGAGGTCCACTGGACCTCTGCTCTGCGCCCTCTGATTTCGGAAGATTATAATTCTCCCCAACCTCTATTCCGCATTTCCTTTTTACTTGTGAAATATAGAGATTAGACACCTTCAATCCATGTTCCTTCAGCACATACTATTGAATTTCCTTATAAGTCGCCTTACTCTCCGCACTCGTCACATCACGCTCATCCAGTTCTAATTCCACCTCAACATAATCATCTGCTTTCCGTTGGGACAAAAGAACCACCGTCTCAACATGCTGCGTCTGTGCAAACATATCCACACACCCTGCCTTAACCACCCGGTATCCTCGCTCCTTCAGCACCTCCAAATCCCTCACGAGACTCGTTGGCTTACAGCTGATATAGACCATCTGGTCAACACCATAGTCAATGATTCGTTCCAATGCTTTCGGATGAATACCATCCCGTGGTGGATCCAGAACGATGAAATCCGGTTTCTCCTGGATATCGCCAATGACCTTGAGTACATCTCCCGCTATAAATTCACAATTGGTCAGACCATTGAGAGCCGCATTTTCCCGTGCCGCCACCACTGCTTCCTCTACGATTTCCACACCTATGACTTTCTTTGCAACCGGTGCCAGCATCTGTGCGATGGTGCCGGTTCCACTGTATAAATCATAGATAATCTTATCTTTGGTCTCACCTACATAACCGCGCACTTTCTCATATAAGACCTCCGCACCGGCAGAATTGGTCTGAAAAAAGGAAAAAGGGGAGATACGAAATTGTAGTCCGAGAATCGATTCCATAATAGAGTCCTGTCCGTAAACCAGCCTGGTATCATCACTTTTCACTACGTCGGCAAGTCCATCATTGATTGTATGTAGGATGCCAACGATTTTTCCACTCAGCGGCAGTTGCAGCAAGCGGCCCAGTAAACTATCAGAGTCTTCTGCATCACCCCACGTAATCATCTGTTGGGTACTGCTTACAAGATTCAATAACATATCACCATTGAGAGTGCGACGCAAAACAAGATGACGAAGACAGCCTTCATGGCGCATCTTGTGATAAAACGGCAGCTTCATCTCACGGAAATAATCAACCATACAGACAACGATTTTATTCATATCATCATCTACAATCTGACAGTTGGTCACATTGACAATATCATGTGTGCTGTTCTTTTTGTGCATACCAAGTGCCAGTGGACCATCCTTGACTTCATCACCAAAAGAAAACTCCATTTTATTTCGGTAATGCCACTCACTTGGACTTCCTGTGATACCTTCCCAGACGTATTCATAATCGATTGCCGCATCCAGTAGTTCTTTCACCTGTTTTTCTTTTAACTGCAGCTGATTCTTATACGGCATACATTGATATGAACATCCACCACATGGTCCGAAATGTGGACATGGTGCTGTTCTGGTCTCTAATGGGGAGGGTTCCAGAACGCGAAGCAATCTGCCCTGTGCACGGTCCGCTCGGGTTTTTTTCACAGCAAATTCAACCTTCTGCCCTTCGATACCGTTCTTTATGAGCATCCTTTTATCTTCTATATGCAAAATTCCCTTATTAGGGAATTCTGTCTTTTCAATATATCCTTGTAAAATATCACCTTTTTTCATATTGTTATATTCCAATCTTTATAATTATAAGGTATAGAGTTCTAACTGCACTCCACCCATCTCGTCTAATTCCAAAATCAGGTAAGTCTTTTCACGTCCTTCCTGTCTCGGATAGGAAATGCTGCCCGGGTTGGCAAAAATAATGCCACGTTTCTTTTTGATACATGGGACATGCGTATGCCCGAAAAAAACGATATCTGCACCGACTTTACGGGCATGCTCTTCCAGAAATTTCAGTCCGCCATTGACGTAGTCATAATGTCCATGCGTTAATAATATCTTATGTTCTCCAATCGGAATAACGGCATCTCTTGGCAGCTGGGAATAGAAATCATTGTTTCCTGCTACCATATGCACCGGGGCCTCCGTGATACAGCGAATATAATCCTCTCCCCGTTCAACATCTCCGCAATGAAACATGGCATCAATCGGACCAGTTTGTTTTAAAAGGACTTCGATATCATCCGTGCGTCCGTGAGAATCACTTACTATCAGAATCTTCATATTCTTTCATTACCTCCGCCATTGCACGTAATGCTTTGCCCCGATGGCTGATTGCATTTTTCTCTTCTTTTGTTAACTCGGCTGATGTGCAGCCATACTCCGGTAAAAAAAAGATTGGATCATATCCAAAACCATTCTTCCCAGCACTCTCATAGGCAATGCGTCCTTCCATGGTGGCATATGTGGTCTTCATGTCTCCATCAGGAAAAGCGGCTGCTATCGCACAGGCAAATCGGGCACTACGTTCTTCCTCTTTTGCTTCTTTTAAACGTTCCAGTATCTTCTGATTTTTTATCTCATAAGGTGTGTCTTCACCCAGATATCGTGCTGAATAGATACCCGGCTCTCCATTTAAATAATCAATGATCAGCCCGGAATCGTCTGCCATCGTAATCTCACCTGATAATTCCATAATCGTCCTTGCCTTGATGATTGCATTTTCTTCAAATGTTTTTCCATCTTCTATGATATCTGCTGATATTCCCGCTTCCTTCATGGAAAGAACCTCATATCCCAAAGCGCCCATAATGGCACGAATTTCTTTTACTTTTCCTTCATTTCCCGTTGCAAATATTATTCTTTTATTCATCATACGTTCTCTCCGTTTTTCTCGGCGGTTTCGGACCCATAAACTGATAAAAATAGGTTTTCACCATACCGTTATATAGCTTGCGGTTTTTATCCGCTTTTTTACCGATGTATTTTTCTGCATCTTCATAGGATGTCAGTACATATTCTGACCAGGAATCCAATCTGGAAAACGCTTCTCCTATTTCACGATACAAGGCTGGCAGGGCAGCCTTTTCTTCCAGACGTTCTCCATAAGGTGGATTCGTAATAACAAACCCATACTTTTTCGGATGATTTAACTGACTTACCGGACGTTTCTGAAAATGAATCAGATGATTGACACCTGCAGATTCTGCATTTGCCCTTGCCGCCTTAACGATCTTCCCATCGATATCATATCCCTGAATATCCATCTTAATATTACGATTCACCATATCCTGTGCTTCCGTAACCGCATCATGCCATTCCATCTCCGGAATCAGATTCTTCCAGTTCTCAGCAAGAAACGAGCGATTCATACCAGGAGCAATATTAGCTCCGATCATGGCTGCTTCAATTGGAAACGTACCACTGCCACAGAAGGGATCCACCAAGATTCTCTCCTTATTCCAAGGTGTTAACAAAATCAGTGCCGCTGCAAGATTTTCCTGTAACGGAGCCTTACTCGTTAGTAAACGATATCCTCTGCGGTGCAGAGATTCGCCGGAAGAATCCAGCGCGATTGTCACCATATCCTTATGCAGGAAAACCCTCACCGGATAAGCCGCACCATCCTCCTGAAACCAGCTGATCTTATGCACCTGCTTCATACGTTCCACCATTGCTTTCTTTACAATGGACTGAATATCGGTGGTACTAAACAACTTGCTCTTAACACTCGTTGCCTTAGTTACCCAAAACTTCGCATCTACCGGAAGATACTCTTCCCATGGCAATGCCTTTGTCTGTTCAAATAACTCTTCAAAGGTCTTTGCCTGAAACTGACCTACTTTTATCAAAATCCGTTCCGGCGTTCTTAGAAAAATGTTTGCTCTTGCTATACCTTCTGCATCAGCGATAAAAGACACCCTGCCATCTTCCACCTTGCTGACATCATATCCCAGATCAATAATCTCTCTTTTTAATACTGCTTCCAGTCCAAAATGACATGGTGCAATACATTCTAATATTCTCATTTGTTCTCCTTTTTACGCATACTTGAGTTTATTTTAAAGGAGTGAATTGATTCTGTCAATCTCTGATCGTTCTACCTTTCTTTCAGAAGCTACGCATTCTTTTCATATCCAAAACCGCTTCGGGTCTGTCTTGTTTTCTCCGGATAGCCCTTATAATAAGCGTAGCCGCCAACTGTATTAATGACATCATATCCCTGTTCTGCATATTTACGTGCTGCAAGGATACTCTGTGAACCGCGGTCACAATAAAAAATCAATGGCGGTCCCTTTTTCAGATGGGCCCGTTCTTCTTCCATTGCTTCATATGGTATATTGATGGCGGACGGCACATGTCCGTCCAGATACTCATCTTCTTCTCTCACATCTATAATAACACCGTCTACACGGTAAGCATAATCAATAATATGATTCATGGAAATGTGCCTCATTTCCATAGATATCCTTCTTTCCTTTTTCTATATACTATTCGATTTGTGATGTCAGATTTCCTAATTCAAAGGATGCTAAAAAAAAAGCCGGCGTTTTCACGCCGGCCATTCCCTCTAACGCATACAGTCAGATTCGTTCTGTGCGTTATTTGAAGCTTTATCCTGTGCTTTGTTTGATGTTTTGTTCTGTGCTTTGTTGGAAGCCTTGTTTTGTGCTTTGTTTGTACCGCTTGTGTTGTTTGATGAATTGTTTGACGTGCTGTTTGTTGCTTTGTTCATACTTTTGTTTTCCATAATGATATTTCTCCTTTCACATGAAGTACCTTCTTATTATGGACAAATCAAATATGATTATTCATCTATGAATGAATTCCTTTTAATCTCTGACGCAGGGCTTCATATACTAATACGGTCGTTGCCACAGCTGCATTGAGCGACTCCACCTGTCCGCACATGGGAATCCTGATTTTACGATGTGCACACTTCGTTATTTTTTCACTTAAACCATTGCCTTCGTTACCAATAAAGAAAGCAATGCCTCCTGTCAACTCTTCCTGGTAAAAATCCGAACCATCCAGATGAGCCGCATAGGTAGTAATATGCTCAAAAGCATTCACTGTTTCTATTAAATCCTTCACATAAGTAAATGGCACACGGAAAATTGCCCCCATCGTCGAACGTATCACTTTCGGATTAAAGATATCGACCGTATTCTCACTCATAATGATTCCGGTAACACCGGCACCTTCCGCAGTACGAAGAATCGTCCCCAGATTTCCCGGATCCTGCACATTTTCCAATACCAGCAAACATGGTTTCTGATTAGGTGCATTATGATTATCATCTAAGATTGTTTTTAATTCATAATAAGGTTGTTTTACAACAGCCAATACACCCTGCGGTGTCTTCGTATCAGAAATACTCTCAAAAACATGAGGCGCCACGACGTCATAACCCAATCCAGCCAGTTCTGTTGCATGTTCTCTGGCAAATTCCTCCGTTACATATACGCTAACAAGCATATCTTTCGGAACCTCAAGAAACATCCGGATGCCTTCCACGACAAACACACCCTGTGCATTTCTCTCCTTACGGCTCTTAATCAATTTTCTGATATTTTTAATTTGTGCATTTGCAGCACTACTTATTACCATACTTGCCCCCTTAACTACTCACCAATACAAAATATATCATCTTCCCCGCCTAGTCCCCCTGACTGCCCATACGGATTTGTTTTTTTCTTGCACCGTTTTCCGGTTCAAGAAAGACATGGCACTCCATGTCCATCACGTTTGATTACGCGCCTTATGAATAAACTTGTCAACCATCTGTGTTTCATGTATCTTTTCGGGGGCGTTTGAAAACGTCGGTGCTTAGCTCCTATATTTTAGGAGCTTACGCACCGCTACGTTTGAAACCGTGTGAGAACTTCCCCCAAAAAGATACTGAAACCACTAGCGGTTGACTCAAACAATTCAACGGCGCGTTGCGTGACGTCCATTGGAGTGCGTGGCTTTCTAAGGACCGGGGTGTCAGCGAAAAAAACAAATCCGTATGGGCAGTCAGGGGGGAGCTAGGCGGGGAAAAAGATATATTTTGTAAAAAGGCCACGCATATGCGCAGCCTCATTGTTTCTTATCTACCTAATAATTTTGCTATTTCTAATTCGTATTCATCCAGATCTTTCTTCATATCCAATGCTTCCATGATATCATAGTCAACATATTTACCATTCTTATAGGCAACTACTCTCTGTGTCTTTCCTGCACACAACAAATCTACTGCATAAGCGCCCATCATAGATGCATGCTTACGGTCAACTGCCGTCGGACTACCACCACGCTGCATATGACCCAAGATAGTAGCACGTGTTTCAACACCGGTTGCATCTTCAATTCTCTTCGCCATACTATAGGAATATCCGACACCCTCCGCATTAATAACCAGATGATGTGTTTTTCCCTTCCGGCGGTTCTCAATGATGCTGTCAATAATCCTCTGCTCTAAGCGAGGCATATTTCCATCAAAACGCTCAGGAATCAGGATATCCTCAGCTCCATTTGCGATACCACACCACAGTGCAATGTAACCGGCATGACGACCCATAACCTCGATAATACTACATCTTTCATGAGAATTCGATGTATCACGAACTTTATCAATCGCCTGCATTGCCGTATTAACAGCAGTATCAAAACCAATCGTATAATCAGTACATGCAATATCCAAATCAATCGTACCCGGAATACCAATCGCATTAATTCCCTGTTCTGCCAGCTTTTTCGCACCATTGAAAGAACCGTCACCACCAATAACAACTAATCCATCAATGCCATGCTTGCGACAGACATCTGCTCCTTTTTTCTGATATTCCAAATATTTAAACTCTTCACAACGAGCAGTAAATAAAACAGTACCACCCCTTTGTATAGTTTCAGACATGTCTTTGGATGTCAAATCAACGATTTCTTCATTCAACAATCCATTATAGCCCTTTTTAATACCCTTAACTTTTAAGCCTCGCGCCAAAGCAGTTCTTACAACAGAACGAATCGCTGCATTCATTCCCGGAGCATCACCACCACTTGTTAATACACCGATTGTTTTTACTGCATTACTCATATCTCAATTACCTCCAAATGCTCTTTCGGATTGATAAATTATTCACTATTTCTGTATTTTAATCTATTTAAGAAAGATTTTCAATAGATATTTTTTTATAGGCGATGTTGGATTTGCCAAATTTTTGTTCCAAATATCGATTTTTTTCGTCATTTTGCACAATCCAATACTGCTTTTGCAGTTTCATATACGCCTTTTCTTCTTTACAGAATATAACAATCGGACAATTACCGCCTGTTCCTTTCAAAACATCTAACAACTCATCCTGTTGCTTCAGATAAGAAGCCTTATCAGAAAAACAAATCCATATTTCAGAAGGGATCTGATCAAATGGGTAAATAGCTTCACAGATTAATTTGCCTTCTTCTTCAGAAATGGATGCACGACCCCGAATGTATACCTTCTGATCTTCTGCAAAAACTGACCGGTATCGTTCATAATCCTTAGGAAAAACAATAACCTCCACCGTTCCGACCAGATCTTCTATCGTTAAAAATGCCATATTCTGATTGTGTTTTGTCATTTTCACGGTAACACCTGAAATCATACCACCTATAATATAAGTAGTATTATCTTTTGCTCTCGTTTTATGCGTCTCTTCATCAATTTGAAAATCTGTAGAACGAGCTGTGGTATTCTCTGACATCTCTTTTTCATACTCTTCCAGTGGATGCCCGGTAATATAGATACCCAATACTTCTTTTTCCATAGCAAGCATCTGGTCTTTCTCATACTCACCACAGTCCGGATAGTGCACCTCAAATTTCTGTTTTGACTCCTCATCAAAGAAATCAATCAGACTCATCTGTCCACTAATCGACGATTTCCGTTCACGACTTATATTGTCCATCATACCAATATAAACCATCATCTGCTGTCTTCTCGTCCGCCCAAGGGAATCCATCGCTCCTGCCTTAATCAGATTTTCTACAGAACGTTTATTTAATTCTTTTTCATCACGAGCCAGCATACGCTCCAGGAAATTTTGTAAATTATTAAATTTCATCGGTTTCCCGTCTTTGTCAGTTTTGTTTCTCTCATCCACAATACTGTCGATGACATTTTTTCCGAGATTCTTAATTGCAGTCATTCCATAACGGATCTTGCCATCAACTACTACAAAATCTCCCTCCCCCTCATTAATATCAGGAGGAAGAATCTGAATTCCCATCTGCCGACATGCCAAAATATATTCCGAAATCTTCGTTGGATTACCCAGCACAGAGGTCAACAATGCTGCCATAAATTCAACCGGATAGTAGCATTTTAAATAAGCAGTCTGATAGGATACTACTGCATATGCAGCTGCATGCGACTTATTAAATGCATATTTCGCAAAATCAATCATGTTATCATATATCTTATTTGCTACCTCAGCGGATATCCCATTTTTCACACATCCCGGTATCTGTAATTCTTCATTACCATATACAAAATACTCCCGCTCTTTCTCCATAACATCGGCTTTTTTCTTGGACATGGCACGGCGTACAATATCACTTCTGCCGAGAGTATATCCGGCAAGCTCCATTACGATCTGCATTACCTGCTCCTGATATACGATACAGCCATACGTCGGTGCCAGAATTTTCTCCAGCTGCGGTGTATCATAGGTAATATTCTCCGGATGATTTTTCCCTTCAATATACCGCGGAATAAAGTCCATCGGTCCCGGCCGGTATAGGGAAATTCCCGCAATGACATCTTCCAGATTATTCGGTCGTAGTTCCTTCATGAAGTTTTTCATACCCTGACTCTCCAACTGGAAGACCCCGTCCGTTTTGCCGGAACTGATTAAATCATAGACATTTTTATCATCATAATCAATCGTCGTCATATCCAGTGGTTTTGCACCCGGGTCAGCTGACATGCGTTTCTTGTTCGCCATGCGAAGTGCATTCTGAATCACCGTCAATGTACGGAGTCCTAAGAAGTCCATCTTTAACAATCCCAGCTGTTCAATCGTTGTCATCGTAAACTGGGTCGTCACTGCATTATCCGAACCGGTCGAAAGCGGGACATATTCATCAATTGCTTCCTGACCTATCACAACACCCGCTGCATGCATCGATGTGTGGCGGGGCAAGCCCTCCAAACGGCGTGCCATGTCAATCAGTTCTTTAATCTCAGGGTCTGTATCATAAACCTGTTTCAGTTCGCTGTTGTTCATCTGCAGCGTTTTATCTATCGTAATTCCCAACTCGTTCGGAATCATTTTTGCAATGGCATCCACACGGGCATACGGAATATCCAGAACACGACCCACATCACGAATGACACCTTTTGCCGCCATCGTACCAAAGGTTACAATCTGTACTACTTTTTCTTTACCATATTTTTGCACAACATAATCGATGACTTCCTGTCTCCGTTCAAAGCAAAAATCTATGTCAATATCCGGCATGGATACACGTTCCGGATTCAAAAAGCGCTCAAAAAGCAGATGATACCGAATCGGGTCAATGTCGGTGATTTCCAAACAGTAGGAAACCAGACTGCCTGCTGCCGATCCACGCCCCGGTCCTACAGCAATCCCGTTTTGTTTTGCGTAATGAATAAAATCCCATACGATTAGAAAGTAGTCCACATACCCCATCGTACGGATGGTATCCAGTTCATATTCGAGACGGGTAGTCAGTTCTTCCGTAATTACCGTATAACGTCTCTCAAGACCTTCTCTGCATAATTTCTCCAGATACCGGAATGCCGTATAGCCATCAGGAACATCATATTTAGGCACCTTTTGTTCACCGAATACAATCTCTACATTACAACGCTCCGCAATTCTATGGGTGTTCTCCAACGCTTCCTGGGCATATGGAAACAAGTGTTTCATCTCTTCTTCTGATTTTAAGTAAAACTGCCCTCCCTCGTATCTCATACGATTCTCATCCGAACGCAGCTTTTGTGTCTGAATACAGAGTAAAATATCATGTGCCTCCGCATCACTGTCATAAATATAGTGAACATCATTGGTCGCTACCAGTGG
This sequence comes from Lachnospiraceae bacterium, assembly GCA_051878935.1. Lineage (GTDB taxonomy): Bacteria > Bacillota > Clostridia > Lachnospirales > Lachnospiraceae > CANQDT01. Next base: position 11,855 of record JBJELB010000075.1, read on the forward strand.
GATGTTGGTTTCTTTGGACATACGAAGAAGACCATTGTTCACTACAGCCTGTTCGCTGATACCATGGTCTTGTAATTCCAGAAAAAAATTGTCTTTTCCAAAAATCGATTGTAAATGAAGAGCGGCCTTGCGGGCCTCATCATAGAAGCCCTTCTTCAGCCAGTTTGCAACCTCACCCGCCAGGCAGGCAGATAAGGCAATAATCCCTTCATGATATTGTTCCAGCACTTCATAATCAACGCGCGGCTTATAATAAAAGCCTTCCGTATATCCTCTGGAAACTATTTTCATCAGATTATGGTATCCCTTGTCATTTTCGGCAAGTAATACCAGATGATGATATCGTTCTTCTCCCTTTATGTTCTCACGATCAAAGCGGGAGCCCGGAGCAACATATACCTCACAGCCGATAATCGGTTTGATTCCGGCATTATGACAGGCACGATAGAAATCAATCACGCCGAACATCACGCCGTGATCGGTAATTGCCAGGCTGTCCATACCCAGTTCTGCTGCTCTGACCGCTATCTCATTAATCTTACTGGAGCCGTCTAACAGACTATACTCCGTATGAACATGTAAATGTGTAAATGCCATAATTATAATTTTGAATAGCCATAGCTGTTAACAATGGCATCAATCTTACGTTTCTCAGCACATAATGGACAATCCTTAAATGAGTATGTCTGATAGTCCGGAATATCTTTCGTACTAAAGACTGATTTGATATCAATTCCATCCTTTGAATCAATCGCACTGAAAATTGCCTCGATTCCAACTACGTTACCGCTGTAGTATTTGATACATTCCAGGCTGCGATTAATCGTTTTACCGGTCGTACAGGAGGCTATCAATAACAAAACATTCTTATTCCATACCATAGGCTGGACATTGTCACGAAAGATCATCTGACCATTATTATTGAACTCAGGAGTAACCACATAAATGTTTTTCTCCTTATTCAGAGAATTAATTCCGTTCTTCGTCAATTCTTCTGCAAGGTAACCACCAATGACCTCACATCCGTCCATACAGATAATCGTATCAATATCAGTATTATTCACATATACCTTCGCCATAGCACGAGCACACTCTTTCGCCATCTTGGTACCATATTTGATATTCGTCATATCAATATAATAATTAATATGGGAGTGATTCGTAGCAAAATGTCCCGGCATAACCTTAAGCTCTACCTTTTTATTCTCCTTAGCATGTACTTTCATAAATCTCTGTTCCATAACTACATTCCTCCTGTCAATTTTCAAGTGAAATATTTTTAAAAATTATATCATATTTATGTTAAGAACTCAACTGATATGTGTTAATATTCGGTCTTAGAATAGCATGTCGGGCGCAGGCAAAGATGCTGTCCTTCGAGGAAGCAGTTTGATGTATGAAAGGGATATGACCCTTCGTGATCTCTATTTTTTTTCAGTGAATGAAACGCATCATTTTGGCAATATTACAGGTTAATACACGATCAATGCGTGGATAAGAGCGATGACGATAGGCACTGGCGGCAGATTCAAAGAGCAGATAGAGATGATTCTCTTTTGCTTCGATTTGTTCGAGTTTCTGAGGCAGCCAAAACGTTCCGATTGCTTCGCTCTTTTTGAGCGTCTGAATGTTGCCATTATTTTTAAAAATGTAGAGTCTGGATGCTGCTGCACCATATGATTGTGAAACAAAAATATAATCATCTGTAATAGAAATGCCCTGATACCGTTCCGAAATATGAACCAGACTGTTTGGCAATACAGCAGGGAACAGCGAATCGATATGGTAATAATAAGCCTCATTCAACAATCCTTTGGAATTCAATGGAAAGGTTTCCATATAGCTGTCACTTTTGGATGAAAAATCACCCACATACAATGTATGATTGTGTATGTCCAGAAAAGAGGCGGCGGAAATTGTTTTCAGACGGTAGATGTGCTGATACGGGATAGCTCCCTGAGTTTCTCTGTAGTCATAGTTTATGATATCTCGCATAGGGATACAAATCACACTGGCAGAATCAGCGGTCGCGCCGGATACCCACAGGTTGTTGTGTAGTTCGTCATAAGCTAGTCCACCAACATGGGCACGCGTCGGAAGAATTACTTCTTTGATAAAATTATGGGTATCCCTATCCAAAAGATACAAAACGGATTGATGGGTATGAGTATAGCAATATGCACTGATGATGACATATTGGTCAGTAACAGTGAGACCTTGTGGTGTCATGGACGTGCAGATGGAAGTGGTGTGATCAGCATGATTCATAGTCACAGTTTCCAGAAGTCCGGGAATGATATAGGTACCGTATTGCACCTCGTTTTCGCGGCCGGAAAAAGCAAAGTCAGTCAGGTCGTCATAATAGGATAAGGTGTTCATCAGCTTTGAGAGCGATTGTACAGCCGGGATAGTGTTTGTTTCTGTATATGTTGTGCTCCGTTCATGTGTCCTTTGATAAAAGAACATAAAATAAACAAAGGTGCATAAGAATAATAGAAGCAGAACAGGAAATAGAATTCGTTTTTTCATCGTGTATGTCACCTTCCTCTCGCTGTAAATAAAATAGTTGAAAAGGAAAAATGCCACGAAGCAAACAGCAACGCAGCATTTTTCAAATAGAAAAAGCTGAAAATCGGACTTGAACCGACGACCCCTTCATTACGAGTGAAGTGCTCTACCAACTGAGCTATTTCAGCAATTCCGTTGATTATATTAACACATATCCTAGGAGTTTTCAACCTAAATATGATACAATTTTCAAATTTTTAACCAGCCTCTCTTCTACAGACACAACAATACAACAGAATTTATCACAGACAACTAAAACGGGGCTGTCGCTTCACGAATGAATTCGTTAAAGCGACAGCCCAATGCAATGTTCTCATACAAAGTAAGCCTTTTCTCCTGATGCTACACTCAATATTGCTATTGCATCCATTTCATTAACAATCTGATCTCCATTCACATCTGCCACTTCCGGTGATACGTCATCCGGATACAATAAAACACTCAGGGCATCAACCGCTGTAATCTTCTTATCGCCATTCACATTACCTACTGTGCTAGGAGAACATTCCCACAGTGCCGAAACCACAGTATCCTCCGAAATGGTTATGCTGTCTCCCGGCTGATATTGTGTTCCGTTTACGCTCCATCCTGTAAAGTCACCGCGGTATTCAGGGTGAAGGAATAAATTTGTTGGAAGCGTGTAAATTCCGCTGGTGTTTAACAGTTCCTCCATATATCCCATGCCGCCGTTAAAGGTGATTATATTCACACCCGAAGTATCCTCCGGTCTGATGCCTTCACCGTATGTTGACCACGAGCCTGTGCTGTTTGAATATATATTGTTTCCGTCTGTAGGAATCAAAAGGTCGCCTGTTTGGCTTGAGCCGTCATTGAAAATAATATTTGGATATTCCTCCTGTGATACTGTTAGTTTCCAGATATTTGTACCCTCTATATTTTCCATCCTTGTTCCAGGCCATGATGCCATATTACCTCCGCCGGTCTTCCAGCAATATGCGTTTACGGTACTCCAGCCGGCATCATTTCGTAGATAAATTACATTTTCTACTACTTGAGTTTCATCGTCTTCCGAATTCCATGCTGCCTTAAATTCTGTATCCGCTTCTATAGCAAGCTTTGCTCCAGCTTTGTAATATTTTGTTCCATCCCACCAACAGGCAAAGAGCTTATCATCATCGCGGATAAAGGAACATTCGGGAAGGGTTATAATTCCCGATACGGTTTTAATACTATCCATCGTGCCGTTGGCACTATCAGATGAGAAACTTGCAGTATAATATGGATTTACCTTAAAATACTTATAGCTTCCATTGTCACTGCCGTTATACTCAACTGCCCCGACACCGTCAGTATTTTGGCTCGCGGTTGTATCGTATGCTTTTGTAAAACCCGAACAATCCGGGACACTCGACAATGCCGCGCCTTTATAGGAAACTGCCGTTACAACAGCGTCTGTAAGTTTTATGACATCTGAGTCAAGGGCAAAGCTCTCCTCACCAAGAGCGTTCAAAACCCCTCCGCTAATCTCAACAGAGGCGCTTGCGGCCATGGCTTTCTGTCTGCCGCTTAGTGTAACATTGCTGCCGGAAACGTTCACATCAGAAGCATGCACAGCGGTGTCTTTCGCATTGATTACAAGACTTGCGTTACCTTTTATATCAACGCTTCCGCTTTCAGCATTTATTCCGTAATCGCCACCGCTAATTGTGTTTTCGCTGTCTTCTGTCATTAAAATATTAATACTACCGCTCGAAGTTATTTCTTCGCCCTTATATCCATTCAGGATAAGAGTATTATTCTGAACTTCATATTCTGCCGTGCCGTCACCTAAAATATCAGCGCAATTTACATTGGATACCTGTTGATTACCTAAATAAAGGTCGTAATATACAATATCCTTCCACACCGGCACTGCTGTCGAATCAGACTTAATCAGCACTGATGTTCCTGCATCATATTCTACACCGTTTATGCTCCATGCCTTAAACACCTTGTCTGCAGGAGGTATAAAGGTACATTGCGGTAAAGTAACATAACCCGAGTAAGACGAGCTGATACTCTCCATGTTGCCCTCTGCACCGTTTCCGTCAAAGCTCAGCGTATTGGTTGACAATTCAAACTCTGTGTCAAGTCCGGTAAAGCCATCCGCTTCACACACATATACACTCATGTTGCCCTTGCCCGGAGCATCCACCGAGAGAGTTCCGTCTGTAACCGTCTGCACGTTACCCGTTACGGCATCGACATAGTTTCCGTTAGGAATATTTTAAAATTCTGCACTGCTTGTTATTGTAACAAGCGCAAGGCTGTCTACGCCCTCGTCGGCATTGGTGTATCGACGGATAAATGCCATGTCTCCCGATACATAGTTGTCCGATGTGGTATACTGACCTTTTCTCAGAGCCGGAATCGCTCTGCGAATTCCATTCAGGGCTTGTATGTGTATCGCAAGCGGGGAGCTAAGAGTATCAGCAACAGTACCACTTGCGGTGTATTGCCATAAATCGTCTGTGGTTACATTACCCTCCATATAATCGCCGTAGTAGGCACGTCCTGTTGTGGCCAGGGGAGCATTCGGTCCGACATCCCATACTGCTCCCTTTTGAAACTCAACCTCTGTACCATACGAGACACGAGGAATACCTCTGAAGGTATACATAAGACACAGATTTTCCGCCCACGTATCTGTTCCGCCGGTAAACCTTAGTCGTTCATTAGGTGTCTCAGGAGAATAATCAAAAGTATCTACACCTGTGATATTCCATGTAGAATCGTTAAAATACTTGTCCCCTTCGACTGCTTTGTTATATGCCGTTGATGCGCTGCCAAAGTTACGATGCATGTTAAAATCAAAAGCATGTACTCCGGCATTCGTGTAATCCGGCTCATGATAGGTGATACCGTTAAGGAATGCATTGTCGCTTGTAGGCTGATTTGCGGGATCGTCATCATATGTCAGCTGATCAAAAGCCAGGTTCATATTTGTATTAATTTCCTCTGCAGTCACCTTGGTATTTTTAGCCGGAACCCAGCTGTTAATCAAAGCTTCATCCGTCTCTTCCCACGTATAATACGGTACTGACTGAGTTGCATGACCTCTGTACCATATATCGGTATATCTTGTACATACCTCTGTATATATTTCAATATTCTTGCCCTCTGCTTTAAGCATTTCTTTTAAAGGCTTTATGATTCCAAGATTGAGAGAAGCCCGGGTTATATGACGCGCGTTATCTATGTAAATAGCATCCACTCCCATATCTGCATACATTTTGCAGGACTGGGCAAGATAAAGCCCCACATCGGGATTTTCAGTGTTTATATCAACACAGTCTCCGGCTATCTGAGAAAACTTACAACTCCAATCATCCCAGTTCAGGCTCTGAAAATATCCGCTGTGATAATTGTTGCGTGGGTTAAACACATCGGAAGAGGAAAGCTTTCCTATGTCATAATCCTTTTCTTGAGGATATGTGTCTGTTGAGTTTCCATTATCGGAATCGTATCCCAAATTTTTCATAAAATTCAATCTTTGTTGATACTGTATAGACGGACTCTGAGCCCAATATTCCTCGGCACTGCTTAGTCCGTAAACGTCAAGAAATTCTTTTGTGGGGGTTAAAGTCTCTTCCAGATTGGAACGGTCTGCGTTTTCATTGACTTCAAACATTTTGGCGAGAGTTTCCTCGCCGAAATTTGACGAATGATTCAATTCAATCTGCTGTATAACCTTCAAGCCCTTTTCGTGGCAGGCATCGATAAGATCCTGATAGGTATATCCCTCCGATTCAAATCTCGAATCTACCTTTTTCAAGTTTATTGGGTGACACCCGTGATAGTCGTAGCCTGAAGCGTTCTGCGCTACAGGAAAAAGTTCTACCGCCGTAAAGCCAAGTGCCTTGATATAATCAAGCTTTTCAATAAGCCCCTGAAAGTCGCCACGCCATGCCGGGTCAGAATCGGGATTCCCCGCCTGAGCGTCATCCCAACAGTGAACATTGTTGTTTGAATCACCATCGTAAAAACGGGTAATCATAAGGTAGTAGATGGCTTCATCCCTTAGATCCGTTCTTGTAGCCGGATATATTGTATCGTTAAACGCCGCTGTATTTGTTACCTTAAAATACGTTCCACCACGGTAGCTTACAGTAGACGCCGAAGCTGGAACAGCGCTCGCCGCCATAGTACATGTTAATAAAATTGATAAGAGTTTTTTGGGTTTCATTTTTTGTTGTTACCTCCTCTATTATTTGTTGTTTATAATATAGACAGATTATCCCATTACGATAATATCCGGTTGATGAATTTCATTTAAAACTCAACCTTTATATTCATTTTACGGCATTCAAAACAAATCGTCAAACTTTTTTAGTTATTGTAGCATTCCTTTCTCTTTCTTTTTGTGGAATTGTGGTACATTAGATTAGTATCTGTACTACTTCTCAGTCCAACCAGTCAGGCAAACCACTTATCTGACTTATGACGAACTACACAACAACCTGTGGGCACCCGGCGCGACCACTGATTCTTTCGATAACGGCAACATTCAGACACTCAAAAAGAGCGAAGCAATCGGCACGTTCTGGCTGCCTCAGAAACTCGAACAAATCGAAGTTACAGAAAACCATCTCTATCTGCTCTTTGAATCTGCCGCCAGCGCCTATCGTCATCGCTCTTATCCATGCGTTGATTCTGTATTAACCTGTAATATTGCAAAAATGATGCGATTTATCTCTTCATTTTGATACTTATCTATATGATACATTATTAGCGGAATCGCTCAGATAACCTGATGCGTTTCCTCCACCATTAACATTATACCACAATTGACCATCTGAACATTTGCTATTGAGATTAATTCCGTATTTTCCATTTTTTGAAACGGTTGATGATTTAATACGGAAATCTGTTACGCCATCCACTTCACTATTTAAAATAATTCCATCCCCTGTTTTATTGTTGTATACATTACAACTAAAAATGTCAATTCTTTTGCTATCCGCTGCTCTGATGCCACGAAAATAATTGGAATAAGAATTACATTTATCAATAGTAATATCTTCGCAATAAGAAATGTTTACCCCATTTCCTGACGTAGAATAATTAAAGTAACACTGATATAACTTTGCCTTATATACTCTTCTCAGATATAAATTATGATAGTATAAATAATGACCACCATTATATGAAAAATCACTATTTTTAACTACTAAATTGCTAGTGCCCTTAACATGAAAACCCATTGACGAATTTTTAACTTTAAAATCATCAAATAGCACCTTATCATTAGAACTTCCGCTTGTATCAACTATCAGCACACCATATGTTGTAACAGATGGAACTGTAGTACTCGGCGTCGTATCTGTATTCCCATCAATACACATCTTCTTTACAATAGCATTCTTCAATCCGCCTTTTGAGTAAAGCAAACCTTCCCCATCCGGAACCTGATAACCAGAAGATTTCTTTAGAATTGTGGAACCTTTCCCCGCACCCTGTAATGTCACATTGCTTTTCAACTCAATCGAATCATTCAACATGTAGGTTCCCGATGATAAAGTTACAATACCTCCACCAGCGTTATAAGCCTTGTTAATTGCAGATTGAATATCACTTGCTTCTGCCGATTTGGACACTGTTGTCGTATATTTTGACACCGTGGTCGCCTCGACTGCTACCGTTGCATCTGCCTTAACTGTTTGACATGAAAATGATGCCATAACTAACCCCACACACAGCATCAAGACAGAGCCATTTTTCGTTACATACCCCATTTGTAACTACCTCCTTCATGAAATTACCATGTGAGTATACAGTTTTTATTGTGGAATTGTCAACAAAGAGAATGTAATCAGTATAAATATTTGTACAATTTGCACAAATATTGAATTTTTGCAATTAACAAGTTTCCTGTTAAATGATAAAATTCTCTATTACAACTCAATCATTTTAGATACATTGATCCACTGTTTCGATTGAGCATATTCTTCCAACTCCGCAATCGTAAGTTCTATGGCGCTATTAGAACTGCCGCATGCCGGAAATACCGTTTCGAATCGACTTAGTGATTCATCCAGATAAACATCAACACCAGCATTTACCGCAAACGGACAAACGCCTCCCACGGCATGTCCTATCAAAGGTTCCGCCTCTTCGCAGAAGAGCATCTTTGCCTTCATTCCAAACTGTGCTTTGTATTTTTGATTATCTATCTTACAGTCTCCAGCCATGACAATTAAAACCACTTTATCCCCCACATGGAAGGACAATGTTTTTGCAATTCTACGCGGCTCACAATTCAACGCCTCAGCAGCTAATGCTACCGTTGCACTTGATACTTCAAATTCCTGGATACGATTCTCTATTCCTCGTTCACTAAAATAAGCTTTTACTCTTTCTATTGACATGATTCACTACTCCTTCACAAAATATGTTCCTATCTTAGTACATAGTTTCCAATATTTCAAGTTATGACAATTTGTCTTACACAAAAAAGGAGGGATTATGATTCTCTTACGACATCTCCTGTCCAATCGTTAATCCCACCAAATTCGACTACATTTGTATAACCTAGATCTGCCAGTTTCCGGGCCGCCTGTTTACTTCTATTGCCGCTTCGGCAGTATACCAGGATTAACTGTTCCTTATCAGGAAGTTCCGGAATCTCATTCTTCCCAATTGTTTCATTCGGAATACAAATTGCTCCCGGAATATGCTCACTCCTGTACTCCTCATAGGTACGAACGTCAAGAATGATATATTCTTTTTCTTCTTCCATCACAGCAACTGCTTCCTGCATCGTAATCTGTTTATAAGAAGCCTGATACTGAATCGGTTCTGTTCTTGTACATCCCATCAATATAAAACAACCTAATAAAACTAATACTCGTTTCATTGCATATCCCCTCCGTTTATGCTTTAATGTCATTATAATATAAAAACATGTGAGGAATTGCAAATGTATTATCAAACAACTTATGATTCTCCCATTGGAAAACTAACCTTAGTATCTGACGATGACGCCTTAATTGGTCTTTGGATAGAAGGACAAAAATTCTATGCACAGGGCATTCCGGAAGAAAGAATAACGGATGATAAACATCCTGTTCTTACCGATACCAAGGACTGGCTGGATATGTATTTCTCTAAAAATAAACCCTGCATCACGAACCTGCCTTTAGCACCCATGGGAACAGTCTTCCAGCAAACAATATGGCATCTGTTGTGTGATATTCCATATGGAGAAACAACAACCTATGGCAAGCTGGCCAAGAAAGCTGCTTCACAACTAAAAAAAGACCACATGTCAGCACAAGCAGTTGGAGGTGCCATTGCTCATAATCCTATTAGTATTATTATACCCTGTCATCGTGTAGTAGGAACTAACGGCAGTTTGGTTGGCTATACCGGTGGTCTAAAAAAGAAGCGTTGGTTGCTGGAACATGAGAAGGTGTGAACGCCCTATGGGCTACTCAAATCCATGTGAACTCTGCCCCCATATTTGACAGTAAATGGTCTGTTCTTACCGCTTCACAAAAGATACTCGCTCCTTTTCAGAAAGCTCTTTAACTTCATCTCTGATTCCCAGCTTTTCCGCATATTCAATCAGCTTTGACAGCTTTTTATCCTTACTCGACATATAATCCTTGATAGCTATCTGGAAATAACAAAGACTTCCCACACCTATTTGGTGCAGGAAGTCCTCTTTTTATCACTCTTTCGAGTCAATATTTGATTTAGAACTTACCAGCCTTAGCAGCTTCCTCTACACTTACCGCAACAGCAACCGTCATTCCGACCATTGGGTTGTTACCGGCACCGATTAAGCCCATCATCTCTACGTGAGCAGGTACAGATGAAGAACCGGCGAACTGTGCATCACTATGCATACGTCCCATTGTATCTGTCATACCGTAAGAAGCAGGACCTGCAGCCATATTATCCGGATGAAGTGTTCTACCTGTACCACCACCGGATGCTACGGAGAAGTATTTCTTACCCTGTTCGATACATTCTTTCTTATAAGTACCGGCTACCGGATGTTGGAAACGGGTAGGGTTGGTTGAGTTACCTGTGATAGATACGTCAACACCCTCTTTGTGCATGATAGCAACACCTTCTGTTACATCATTTGCACCATAGCAGTTAACTTTTGAACGAAGACCTGTAGAATAAGATTTGCGGAATACTTCCTTAACTTCGCCTGTGTAGTAATCCATCTCTGTTTCAACATAAGTGAATCCGTTGATACGGGAAATAATCTGAGCTGCGTCTTTTCCTAAACCATTTAAGATAACGCGAAGAGGCTCTTTACGAACTTTGTTTGCTTTCTCAGCAATACCGATAGCACCTTCTGCTGCTGCAAAGGACTCATGACCGGCTAAGAATGCGAAACATTTGGTTTCTTCCTCTAATAACATTTTTCCTAAGTTACCATGTCCAAGACCTACTTTACGCTGGTCAGCTACAGAACCAGGAATACAGAATGCCTGAAGGCCTTCACCGATTGCTGCTGCAGCATCAGAAGCTTTTTTACATCCTTTTTTGATTGCGATAGCTGCACCTACTACATAAGCCCATTTCGCATTTTCAAAACAGATTGGCTGGATACCTTCAACCATTTTATATACATCTAAACCGGCATCTTTTGTGATTTTCTCAGCTTCTTCGATGGAAGCGATACCATAACTATTCAATGCTTCGTTGATTTGCTTAATTCTTCTTTCATATGATTCAAATAAAGCCATTACCTTGTCCTCCTTTTCTTATTCCACACGTGGGTCAATGATTTTAACTGCATCATCTACACGGCCGTACTGACCTTTTGCTTTTTCCCATGCAGTGTTAGGATCGTCACCTTTTTTGATGAAGTCTGTCATTTTACCAAGACTTACGAACTGATAACCAATGATTTCATTGTCTTCATCTAATGCGATACCTGTTACATAACCTTCTGCCATCTCAAGGTAACGAGGACCTTTTTTCAATGTACCATACATAGTACCAACCTGAGATCTGAGACCTTTACCTAAGTCTTCAAGACCTGCACCGATTGGAAGACCATCTTCGGAGAAAGCACTCTGTGTTCTACCGTATACGATCTGTAAGAATAATTCTCTCATTGCTGTATTAATAGCATCACATACAAGGTCTGTATTTAATGCCTCTAAAAGAGTTCTGCCCGGCAGAATCTCAGATGCCATAGCTGCAGAATGTGTCATACCGGAACATCCGATTGTCTCTACCAATGCTTCCTGAATGATACCTTCTTTTACGTTAAGAGTCAGTTTACAAGCGCCCTGCTGAGGTGCACACCAGCCCACACCATGTGTTAAGCCGGAAATGTCTTTGATTTCTTTGGACTTAACCCATTTTGCTTCTTCTGGAATTGGGGCAGCACCGTGATTAACACCCTGTGCTACAGGACACATTTGTTCTACTTCATGTGAATAAATCATGTTGAAACTCCTTTCAAATAAATAATGTTTCTTAATATGCTAAGTCTGTCAAATTCTTGACAAACTTCACTAACATATATTTTCGCATAAAACGACCGTTTCGTCTAGCAGTTTTTAAAAAATTTTAACTTTTTACTCGAAAACTGTTTCTAAGGCACGGATATTCTCCGGTGTCATGCGATATACCTGCTGTTTTTCTTCCAATGTCACCGATACCTTCTTCTGATACAGTGCAACTGATGCTTGTCTACCCTGATAGTAAAAACGATATACCTTTTCCGGTTCTCCGTCCTTTTTACGAAGCACTGCTTTCTGCTTGTCCGTTTCACGTAAGACCGCTACAAACTCCTTCGCAGTCTTCTCCTCATAAAACCGTTCATCCTGCTGAACCAAGGTGGCATTTTCACAAAGTTCCAGCGCATTCATGTCTTCTGGTTCTGTTATTTCAGCCGGTTCCGGATACAAGAGCTTATCCGGCACAAAGGAACGCACATAATCCGTGATTCCGGGCATGACGCAGACATAATCCGGCATCTCTTCAAAAACAACCCAGTCATAGGAATACAGCTGCACAGCATACGTTGCATGATTCTCAGCAATCAGATATAAAACACAAATCGGCTCCTGAACATCCAGTGTTTCCTCTTTCAATAAACGGGTCAGCGGCTGCACTTTTCCTGCCAGCTGATTCACATAGGTCAGGGTTGTCATATCGTTAATCTGTTTGATCGTCGTATTCTCCCGGTCAATATCCATCCGGATATAATATCCCTTTTCCAGTTTATGAAGAAAACGGTTGATAATCTTATTCTGATTCTGTTCCTTTTTATTCTCTTTGACTACAGCAGATAGCCGTTTGTTCTTTGCCTTTTCCTTTTTATATTTTTTCTGGAGTGTTTGATAGTATTGGGTTTGCGTTACCTCTTCCTTTGTCAGCTCTTTTTTACATCCGGACAAAGCTGTCACAAACAGGCATACCACCAATGCTGCAACAAGATATTTTTTATTCATGCTTCTTCGCCACTTCTCCTGATTTTTTATAGATACTGTCAGATGGTACATAGCCCCGCACCATCGACAACGGATAAATATTGGAATGGCTGCCAACGATCGTTCCCGGATTCAGAACGCTGTTGCATCCGACCTCAACATAATCTCCAAGAATTGCTCCCATCTTTTTGCGTTCCGTAGGAACTCTCTGTCCATCACAGGCAATGGTAACCAGTGTCTTATCTGATTTTACATTAGAAGTAATGGAACCTGCACCCATGTGGGAATAGTATCCCAGGATAGAATCTCCTACATAGTTATAGTGCGGTGTTTGTACATGATCAAATAAAATAACATTTTTTAATTCCACGGAATTTCCAACCACACAATTTGCTCCCACCAGAGCATTACCACGGATAAAAGCACAATGGCGCACTTCGGTCTCCGGTCCGATAATAGCCGGACCGTTGATAAAAGCCGTTGGAGCCACCGTTGCACTCTTTGCGATCCATACATCTTCTTTGATCTGGTCATACTCCTCCGATGACAGTCCGGCACCGATTTTTTTTATCGCATCACCGATGTGGGGAAGTATTTCCCAGGGATACTGATATTGTTCAAACAAAAAACTTGCTGCTGTTTTCGTAAAATCAGAAAACAACACTTGATTGTTTAACTGTTTCATAACGTTCTCCTCTATTTATGATAATTGGAAGAGGTATATACAAACCTCTGATGCAGATTCGTGTCATACATAGGATTACCTGCTTTCTTGACCGTATCTGTATTGGTCTGAATGAAACGGGAAAGCTTCTGCATATATTCTTCCTCTGTAATCGTTCCTTCTGCCATCATGGTCAGACCCTTTTCCCAGCTGGCAGTCAGTTTCGGATTTAATAAGGAACGAATCGATACACATACAACATCATAGATTAGTTCTCCTATCTCTTTTGGAGAAAGAACCTGTGTTTTATTATTCAGCTGGACATACCCGTTGTTGACAATCTTCTTAATAATTTCCGCACGGGTTGCACTTGTTCCGATTCCGCTTCCTTTCATCAAAGCACGCAGCTCTTCATCTTCAATTAACTGTCCTGCATTTTCCATAGCAAGAATCATAGAACCGGATGTATATCGTTTCGGAGGCGTTGTTTCTCCCTCTTTCGTTGAAAATTTATCTATCGCAAGTATACTTCCTTTACGCAAAACTTTCAAGGATTCCAGCATCGCTGCGTCACATTTCTCGTCATCGTTTTCTTCTTTTTTATTTCTTCCAAAACCGTGATTGGCTACCAACAGATAGCCCTCTGCGCTAAGCACCTTAAAATTCGCAAAATACTGCTCTTTTCCTATCGAAAGAACAATCGATGCTTTCTGATACTGTGCCGGTGGTAAGAAAATACATAAGAATCTTCGCACAATAATCTGATACACGTTTCTGGCCAAATCGGATACCTGATTTAATGCATTCAATCCCTGTCCTGTCGGAATGATGGCATAATGGTCTGTAATCTGCTTATCATTGACATATCTCGTTTTTGCCAGATTTTTATATGTACCTTCCTGCAAAATCGTATGGGTTACATCGGATAAAGGCACATAGGAACACAGACCCTTTAGATTTTTCCATATTTCCTTGCTGACAGCCGTCGACAGCACACGTGCATCCGTTCTCGGATAAGTAACCAGCTTTTTCTCGTACAATTCCTGTACAATAGACAATGTCGCATCCGGTGATATTTTGAAAAATCTGGAGCATTCATTTTGCAATTCAGCCAGGTTATAGAGAAGTGGGGGATTCTTCTTTTCCGTTTTCCGCTCCACACTCTGTACGACCGCCTGAAGGGGCTCTGCTTTTTTCTGTTCATCTATAAAACGATTCGCATCCTCTTCTTTTAAGAAGCCGGTATCCTTATATAGAATTGGCAGTCCGTAATAATCACTGCCTTCCACACACTTCCACTCAGCAGTAAATCCTAATTCACTATCCGTCGGATGCACTTGTACCTGCACACGATAAAAGGTTGTTTTTACGAAATTACGAATCTCCCGCTCCCGTTCCACAATCATTCCAAGTACACACGTCATCACGCGACCTACTGCAATGACCACATTTTTATCACGGTTCAAATGCTGACGAATCGCATAGCCATATTTTAAAGTCAGTGCACGGGAAAAATTAATTCCCATCAAATAATCTTCTTTGGCGCGAAGATAGGCAGAAGCTGCCAGATTATCATATTCTGACAAATCTTTTGCTTCCCGGATTCCTCTTAATATCTCTTCTTCCGTTTGTGAATCAATCCATACACGTTTCTCTGTCTTCCCCTGCACATGGGATTCCTGTCGTACGAGACGATAGATATACTCTCCTTCCCGCCCGGAGTCGGTGCAGACATAAATCGTATCTACATCCGGACGATTCAGCAAATCTTTCACGATCGTAAACTGTTTTTTTACTCCGGGAATAATCTCATATCGGAATTCCTCCGGAATAAACGGCAGAGTATCTAAACTCCAGCGTTTCAGATTCTCATCATAGACTTCCGGATAACTCATGGTAATCAGATGTCCCACACACCATGTCACAATCGCTTCATCTGATTCCAGATACCCGTCACGGTTCGTCATATTTATTTTTAATGCTTTTGCAAATTCTCTCGCCACACTGGGTTTCTCAGCGATATATATACTTTTCAACACATCCCTCTTTTCTAATCACGGCTGAATTCGAGTAACTCCAGACCCTCGTTGCGATCCAATACCATTTTTACTGACCAGATATTGGAGAACAACAACAACGGATTGCCCTTCATATCCCGTACTTTTTTCACATCCGAAACACCTTTTAGCTGATTCAGATCCATCGTTTTATCTTTCACCCAACGGATATGCTCATATGGAAGATTCTCCATACGGATATCACAATTATACTCATTTTCCAGGCGGAACTTCAGCACATCAAACTGAAGAACACCAACCACGCCTACTATGATTTCTTCCATGCCGGAATTTATCTCCTGGAATATCTGAATTGCACCTTCCTGTGCAATCTGAGTGACGCCTTTGACAAACTGTTTTCGTTTCATGGTATCCACTTGACGGATACGGGCAAAATGCTCCGGTGCAAATGTAGGAATCCCTTCAAATTCAAATTGATTGGAAGCACTGCACAACGTATCTCCAATGGAAAAGATACCCGGATCAAATACTCCGATAATATCTCCTGCATAAGCTTCTTCTACAATCTTACGCTCCTGTGCCATCAGCTGCTGTGGCTGTGACAGTTTTGTTTTTCGCCCACCCTGCACATGAAATACTTCCATACCGGCCTCAAATTTTCCGGAACAGATTCGCATAAACGCGATGCGGTCTCGGTGATTCTTATTCATATTTGCCTGTATCTTAAATACAAAAGCGGAAAAATCCTGCTCAAACGGATCGATCAATCCCTTATTGGATTTTCTGGGCAATGGTGAGGTTGTCATCTCCAAAAAATGCTGCAAAAAAGTTTCTACGCCAAAATTCGTTAAAGCGGAACCAAAAAATACAGGTGACAGTTTTCCTGAACTGACACGTTCCATATCAAACTCTTCACTGGCACCGTCTAACAGCTCAATGTCCTCACAAAGCTGCTCATAAAAAGCATCTCCGATTAACCCCTGCGCTTCTTCCAATGGCACTTCTGTTGTTGCTGCCTCTTTTGAACCACCGGTAGATACTGCCTGAAACGTTGTAATATGGCGTGTATTCCGGTCATACACACCTTTAAACTCTTTCCCTGAACCAATCGGCCAGTTAATCGGACAAGTCTTAATTCCCAATTCACGCTCAATCTCATCCAACAAATCAAATGGATCATTGGCATCCCTGTCCATTTTATTAATAAATGTAAAAATCGGGATATCACGCAGCAGGCAGACCTTAAATAATTTTCTTGTCTGTGCCTCAACACCCTTGGATGCATCAATAACCATAACCGCAGAATCTGCTGCCATCAAGGTGCGGTAGGTATCTTCTGAGAAGTCCTGGTGTCCGGGTGTATCCAAAATATTAATGCAATATCCATCATAATGGAATTGCAGCACAGAGGAAGTAACCGAAATACCTCTTTGCTTTTCTATTTCCATCCAGTCCGATACCGCATGTTTTGCTGTTGCTTTTCCTTTTACAGAGCCTGCTGTATTAATCGCTCCGCCATATAATAAAAACTTCTCCGTCAGTGTCGTCTTACCGGCATCCGGATGAGAGATAATTGCAAATGTTCTTCTTTTCTTGATTTCCTGTACTAAATCAGCCACTTTTGTCCTCCATGGTATTTCGCCTATTTTAACTAATTAATAATAATGAATAATGCCCCGCTTGTCAAGCGAGGCATCCTCTCTGTTCTTTATGTATGAATCGGCATTTCAAGTCCTTTTATTCGGGGGCTTACGCCCCCTACATGCGACCTGTCTTACCGTATTTTACCAGAAAAATGTGCTGCCTGTATGAATGCTCTGGCCGCTTATTTTATCATTCATACTTTATTGTATGCACATTTACCATAAAGGTTCTTCTATTGTGTCAGGATAGTAAGAGGGTCTACCGGTTTTTCATCTTTGGTTACCGCAAAATACAAATGGCTCCCTTCTTTCGTGTAAAACCGGCTCGGTTTGGCAACCGTACCAAGAATTGCTCCTGTGTCAACCTTGTCGCCAACCTTTACCATAATATCTTCCAATTGTCCATAGGTCATCCGATACTGATTACCGCAATCCACGCAAACCGTCGTTCCCGTTTGACCCTTATCATCGATTTCTGTAACGGTTCCCTGATATACATTGCAGACACTGGCACCTTTTTTTGCCTCTATCAGCATTGCCGGATTGCATTTGTATTGCTCCAGAGTTTTGTAGTAGACCGTTGCATCCATGCTATATGGCAAAATCACATTTCCAACAACCGGCCATTGTAACTTCGTCGTTCCGTCATACCCGGAAGGGACGTCACCGGCTCCTCCTTCTTCCTCTGATTCGCCGTCTTCTTCTGTCTCCATATTATCCGGAACGTCCGGCATATCACTGTTTTGTGCATTGACTTTTTCTTTATCAAATTGTGCAACATCTGCGGTTTCATCAGCCTCAGCCATCCTATTCTCATTCATGTACTGTTCCAACTGCGTTTTTTTGCGGCTTGCAGAAGTCATGTATAAAGCTCCTGCAGCGACGATAACCAGCAATCCTACCAATAAAGATACATAATATTGTTTTTTCATTTTCATCACCTCAGCCATAGTATTGCCAATTATCACTAAGGTATACAATAAATATCGATTTTAATAAGCAACTAATAAGGTACCCGGATAAAAATAGGTAAGCACTGACTGATAGTTTTCTCCCTTTTTTAATAACTGCTGCGCACTATACTGACTCAGTCCCATGCCATGTCCTTTCCCGATGGCAACCATACGCACCTTTTTCTTATGCATCTCAATATAGAAATTTGGAGAATTGAGTCCAAACATTTCCTGCCAGTCTTCTCCCGACACAGTTCTATCTCCTACAACAACCGTTTTCACATAACCCATTTCACTCTTTTCCCCTACACTTAATTCCTTCTCGATAATCGAATCGGGCACTACCAGAGAATACTCTTTTAAGATTTCTGCCACCTCTTCCACTTCCCATTCCTTTGCCGTTAAATAATCCGGTGCCTCTATATCATAACCGGCATCTACTGAAACAAGGTATGGAATCTCTTCCCCTAAGTACTCCTTCGCACTTACCGTCTCTCCGGTGCTCACTCCATGATACAAAGCATCTATGTACTGATCGTCATATAACAACACCTGTCCAAATGTCGCACGCACCGCCTTCATCAGTTTTGCCCGGTATTCTCCCGTCTTTTCCCTCCCCCAGATACGCGTCATTTCCTGTTTGGTAACAAAAGAAAACCCTAAATCACTACTTTGATTACTGCCGGTTTCTTCCCTTTGCTTTTGCACATTTGTCCTGGCAATCACGGATTGTACTTTTAACATTTCCTCCGATGCATCTAAGGATATCTGAGATGGCAGAATACCAATCAGATATTCTTCCAAATCCATTTCCTGTTTCTCACCATCTACTTCCACCACAATTGGGATACCACTCTTTAGCTGTTCCTCTGTTGTTTTCTCCTGCTCTTTACAAAAGAGATAAGAGACAAAAAACGGTATTAGAAAAATTACTGTAATAAGCAAAACACTGATACCGGCTTTACGCAAAAAAACACCTCCCATCCACTACATTAATTATATGTAGCAAATAAGAGGTGTTATACCTTATTCTGCCTGGTCTGCAGTCTCATCCTCACCAAGGATACGGATGCTTCCTGTATTTAACTCTTCTACCGCGATGGATAATGGTTTTTTCTTTCCGATGTCTACACCGGAAGCCACAATCTCTCTCGCACGTTTTGCAGTCGCTAATACAATCGAATAACGACTCTGTACTACAGGCTGTTCTCCCTGCTCAACCTCACTGTTTACCACTTTCATAAGATCTGAATAAGACGGATGTAACATAATTCAATCTCCCTTCTATAATTCCTTTAATTCTCTGGTTATCGTTTCAACAAATGTCTTTTTCTCCTGATACCGGTTCTTTGCAGTTGTAACAACCGCGTGAACCTCTTCGACACATTGCTCCAGATCATCATTGATTAAAATATAATCATAATTATGAATCTGCTCTGTCTCTTCCACGGCACGTCGGATACGTTTCTCAATTACTTCTTCACTCTCACTGCCACGTCCTGTCAAACGCTGCCGTAACGCATCTGCACTCGGCGTCGTAATAAAGATTAAAATCGCATCTTCATATTGTTTCCGAATATTTAACGCACCTTCTACTTCTATTTCCAGGATAACATCATGTCCTGCTGCCATTTCCTGTTCTACAAACTTCCGAGGAGTTCCATAGTAATTCTCTACATACATGGTCCACTCGATAAATCCGTTATAATCAATCAGATTCTGGAATTCTTCTACCGATTTAAAATGATATTCTCTTCCATCCTCCTCACCGGGGCGCGGTGCTCTGGTTGTTGCAGAAACGGACAAGCTATATGGATATTTGTCAATCAGCCGTTTTACCACAGTACCTTTTCCGGCACCGGAAAAACCGGAAATCACAATCAATTTTCCTCTATTTTCAGCCATAGTTTTCTCCCTAACCTTTGTGCCTATTCAATATTCTGTATCTGCTCACGAACCTTCTCAATGCTCGTTTTCAGATTAATTGCATGATTTGCCAATTCCAGATCATTCGCCTTAGATAAGGTCGTATTCGCTTCACGATTCATTTCCTGGGCGATAAAATCAAGCTTCCGCCCAATGCTTCCGCCTTCCATAATCGTATCACGCATGTTACTAATATGGCTATGTAAGCGAACCAGTTCTTCATCCACACATATCTTATCGGCATAAATTGCTGATTCAGCCAAAATTCGGTTTTCATCAATCCCGGTCGTTTCAAGTACTTCACTCATTTTCTGATAAAGCTTTTCACGATACTCTGTTACCAGCTGCGGTGCCCGTTGCTCAATAAATGCAACCTCCTCCAGCATCTCATCCAGCTTGGCAAGCAGATCATTCTGAAGATTCGTTCCTTCCACTTCTCTTGCCTGAACAAAATTGTGGCAGGCACTGCGAATCACTCCCTCAAGCTGTGACCACAGATCCTCTTCCTCTTCCGTCTGTTCCTCAATCGTCAACACTTCCGGATATCGTGAAAGGCTCGACGCAGTCAAATCGTTCTTCAAGCCAAACGCTTCACTCATATGTGTAATATGCTTCACATACTCGCCGGCAAGTGCCTCATTGTACTTTAAGCATTTACTGCCTTCGCTGTAATCCTCATAAGTGATAAAAATATCCACTTTTCCACGTTGTATATACTCTTTCAGCAAAGTACGGATCTCTGCTTCGAACATCATTAATTTCTTTGGCATCTTTATACCAAACTCGCTGTACCGATGGTTGACCGCCTTAATCTCTACGACAATTTTGCGGCTCTCATTCACCATCTCGCTTCTTCCGAAGCCTGTCATACTCCTTATCATGAGGGTACCTCCTCGAATAATATGAAACGTCCCCTTATAACGTATCTTAGAATTATATCATCTGATATCATTTTTCGCAACCTAAAGATTCCTGAGTTTTATCCGTGACATTTTTTTGTTATTCTGCTACAATCGTATACAGTATATTTCCCTAAAAGGAGGAGACTCTCTATGGCTTTTGACGGACTCGTTATTTCCAACGTTGTAAACGAATGCGTAAATCGTTTTACGAACGCACGCATCTATAAAATATATCAGCCTGAAAAAGATGAACTAAACCTGATTATTAAAAACGGGAAGGAAAGCTATCGCCTACTACTCTCTGCGAGTGCCAGTCTGCCCTTGATTTATCTTACAACAGAACAAAAAAATAATCCACTCAATGCTCCGAACTTCTGCATGCTCCTTCGTAAACATCTGAATAACGGGCGCATCATTGGGATTACACAGCCTGGATTTGAACGAATTATTGATTTCAAGATTGAACATTTGGATGAAATGGGTGATGTATGCCATAAACATCTCATTGTAGAAATCATGGGAAAACACAGCAATATCATTTTCTGTGACGACCAGTTTAAAATCATTGACAGTATTAAGCATATCTCGGCACAGATTAGCTCTGTACGTGAAGTATTACCGGGACGCACGTATACATTCCCACCATCTCAGGATAAAATCTCACCCCTGGAATTCACCAAAAAAGAATTTCAGGAGATATTGATGAACAAACCATTACCGACAGCAAAAGCGATTTATTCTACGATAACGGGTTACAGTCCATTGATAGCAGAGGAACTGTGTCACAGAGCACATGTGGATTCCGGACAGCCGGTTCAGGCACTGGATGCCGATTCACAGGAGCGTCTCTTTGCACAAATCGATTTGCTTCGTTTGTCTATCGAAAATCATGATTATACACCAAATATCGCGTTTAGAGATGGGGTTCCGTTAGAATTCTCCAGTACCCCATTGACGTTATACGCCAACGACACCATCGTAGAATATGACATGGTATCTGAAGTCCTGCAAAACTATTATTCAGCAAAAAATGCAGCAACCCGTATCCGTCAAAAATCGGTTGATCTACGCCGGATTGTCACCACTGCTTTGGAACGTTCTACGAAAAAATACGACCTGCAATTACGTCAGTTAAAAGATACAGAGAAACGTGATAAATATAAGGTCTATGGTGAACTCATCAATACGTACGGCTATGATTGTGAACCGGGTGCCAAAGCATTAACCTGTCTGAACTACTATACGAACGAGGAAATCACCATCCCTCTTGACCCGACTCTCACACCGGCTGACAATGCCAAGAAGTATTTCAACAAATATAACAAACTCAAACGCACCTATGAAGCATTGTCTGAATTAGTCCTGGAAACAAAGGCTGAGATGGATCATCTGCAAAGCGTCAGCACTTCGCTGGAAATAGCCCAGGCAGAAAACGATCTCGTAGAAATCAAAGAAGAATTGATCCAATGCGGTTATATCAAGCGTCATTTCTCCGGTGGCAAGAAAAAGAAAGAAAAAATCACAAGCAAGCCGCTTCACTACATTTCCTCTGATGGATTTGATATGTATGTAGGCAAAAACAATCTTCAAAACGACTATCTTTCGTTTAAGCTTGCCAACAGTGGCGACTGGTGGTTTCATGCAAAAAACATGCCCGGCTCTCACGTTATCGTAAAACTTGGCACAAACAAAGATATGCCTGACCGTACTTATGAGGAAGCTGCACGCCTCGCCGCATATTATTCCAGCGGCAGAACGGCACCAAAGGTTGAAGTGGATTATACACTGCGTTCCAATCTGCGTAAGCCACCGGCTGCGAAACCGGGATATGTCATCTATCATACGAATTATTCTATGCTAATCGAACCGGATATATCCGATTTAAAAGAAATATAGGGATAAAGTAAAAAATTGCTTAAGCCTCACGGCCTAAGCAATTTTTTCTCTTTTCAGAAGTGTTATGTTTTCTATCGTAATGATATCGCTATTCTCAAGAGATTTTTATCCTCTTCAAAAGCATATTCCAGATGCTTACAAAGCTTTTTCACCATAAAGATACCCAATCCACCGATTTCTCTGTCTTCAGCAGACAACGTGACATCCGGTTCTGCGACCTTCAACGGATTATATGCCACACCATTATCCGTAAATGTCAAATGTAATGTTCCGTCCTCGACCATATAGTCGATGGTAACATATTCTGCACCACTATAATTGACGATATTCGAATATATTTCATCAATTATAATATGAATCTTATTGGCTATCCCCGCTTTGACGTCGCACTTTTCTATCATCTGCTCAGCGAATTCTTCCACAACAGCTCTGGAAGCTTTGTTGGGAATCACAGTTACACTTCTCTCATTTCTGATGTGGTGCAATTTTACCGAAAGCATCGTAATATCATCAAACTGCGGTGCTTCTCCTACAAACCGGTCCACATCCTTTTTCATGATTTCACAAACTCCTCTGGTATCTAACGCACAGGCACCATTCAGGGTATGCTGCAAGCGTTCCTCACCGTATAAACATTGGTTTTTATCTGTTGCTTCTGTTACACCATCCGTATACAGATACAACTGGTCACCCGGTTGAAGCTGTTTTTCATATTTTCGGTAACATACACCTTCCATTCCTGCTAATAATAAGCCGGAACGTTCCTTCATATACTCATAAGAGCCATTTGCCCGTTTCAACAGCGGAGGATTATGTCCGGCATTCACAAAACGAAGGATTCCCGTTTGCAGATCCAGCATTCCCATCCATGCTGTAACAAACATTCCTGCATCATTGTTTTCACAAAGCTTTGCATTCGCTTCCGTAAATACATCATGTGGCTCCAGTCCTCTTTCTGCCAAATCTTTGATAATGGTTTTCGCACGCATCATAAACATGGCAGCCGGAATACCTTTTCCGGAAACATCGGCAATCAAAAAAGCGAATGTGTTTTGATTCAGCAAATAGAAATCATAAAAATCTCCGCCAACTTCTTTCGCTGTTATCATCTGTGCAAAAATCTCAAACTCTTTTCGTTCAGGATACGGCGGAAAATCGGCTGGTAATGCGGAATACTGTATCTGCTTTGCAAACTCTAATTCCTTATCAATCCGCGCAGCTGCCTCGGCAATATATCGTTTCAGTGTCCGAACCGTGGAATTAATATCATCAGAGAGGGAAGCAAATTCTTCATTACTACGGACATCAACCGTCGCATTCAGATTACCATCTGTGATTTCAGAAAGCGTATGATTGATCGTTTTGATGTTATCAATAATCAGCTTCTTGATTAAAAAATAAATCAAGACAAACAATGCTGCAAAAATAATAATCTCCATAAAAATACTGATATATACGGAAACATTACGCATATACATTGCTTCATTCTCCGGTATCGCACCCACGATGCAGTACCCTTCTGCAAAAGCATACGCATAGAAATAAGGATTTCCATAAATATCTGCTTCGTATATCGTATTTTCCTTCATGGTATCAGGATCAATCAAAATACCTAATGTACTCAGGCTCTGTCCTGCATAATCACTGCGGTCAATTACGATTTTCCAGTCTTCATCACAAATCGCTACGAATCCATTCCTGCCAATATGGCGGTTTTTCGTGGCATCAATAACTCGTTCATCAATGTCTCTCCGAAAACGTTCCGCATCATATCCAACCTGAATAAAACCGCCGTCCGGAAGGGAAACTGCCGCATATTTCCTGTAAATACCATCATCATAAGAGGTCGGCTGGTATTTTTGCACCACTTCCTCTTCTCCATCAAGAAGAACTAAAAACTCTGAGGACTGATCACCACTCGCCATATGATATCCCAGAAACTCTTCCAGAATCGCACCTGTAATGACACCATTTGCATTGACAATGTTAATATCAGAAACTTCATATTTTTCAGCAAGTTCTAACAAAGCCTTTGTAGAGCTGTCATGGATATCCAAATAATCTTCCTTTATCCTATGGGTTATGTTCAACAGGTTTTTATCCGATGCATCTGTAATATCTCTGTGGACATCTTCAATATTCAGTGTTATCACGGATTCCGTTTCCTTCTGCGACATCCCACTCTGAAGCATGTATGTAAATGTACTGATTGCCGAATAAGCCACGATAATACAGATTAAGAGCCAGAACTGAAAGGTCTGCGATATTTGTTTCTGTTCCTGGCGAATGGAAATTCTTTCTTTTCCTATCAGGGAAACAGCCATAAGTGCCAGACATACAGAGCATCCGTTCGCCACAACCATTGGGATGGTACATTGCTGTACCAATTGAAGAGCACTGCCTGCATCATCCATATTAGTAATAAAAATCATCAGCATGTGGATCACTTCACATACTACCCCTGTACCTAAGCCATAAATCCAGGAAGGCTTTTTATCATCAAACATATATTTACGAAGCAATGCTGCGAGCACACCAACCAAGACAGTCGATATCGTACAGGCTAATCTCGTATACATCCCGGCTCCCCACAGAACCGCAAACCAACGATAGAGTCCGCCTATCAATCCGGATATCACTCCTGCCGGTGCCCCGAAAATGAGGGCTGCACATATTGTCGATGCATCCCGGACATTGATCACAGCCCCATCAATACTGACACCATACTCCGTAGCAAAGGCTGCCGCAAGTCCAAATAGAATACCGATTACCAACTGCCTGATATTTCTATTCCAGTTTTTAAAAGCCGTTTTACGCTCCAGCAAATATAAAAAAACGGCCAATACAGCATTGAGCAACACCGGAACTAATAATTTATGAAGCATCCTGTTTCTCCTTCATGGTTACTCGATTGTTAAAATATCCAAAAAGCCGGTAATATCAAACACCTCCATAATACTATCCTGCACTCCTGTCAACTTCATACTGCCCTGACTATTCATAATCTTCTGGGCTTTTAAAATAACGCGGAGTCCTGCAGAAGAGATGTATTCCAGGTCTGTCATATCAAAAACCAGTTCTTTTGCACCTGCTATACAAGTATCAATCTCTGCTTCCAGTTCCGGTGCTGTAGTTGTGTCCAATCTGCCTGATATCATCAAAGTAATTTTGTCATTTTCTATTTTCTTCTCAATCATCATAATGCTCTTACTCTCCTTTTATTTTATTATATGTTTAGGCGTTTGCGAAACACCACACGCCGCATAAATACGGCATGTTTTCTTTCTAAA
>JBJELB010000076.1:0-37118 GCA_051878935.1 Lachnospiraceae bacterium
GAAGTGATTGCAGCTAGCATAGGATATGTTACCCGGCTGGGGGATTGCCGAGAGGCAGGTCGAAAGACCGGGGAAGATTCTTGTCTTCCCACACAAGTGGATTTATTGCAGAGTCTGTAATCATCAATTTTTAAAGTATTAGGAACCGTACAGTAACTTCTGGATAAGTCCCCTTATGTGAGAAGACAAGCGCTTGGCATACGACGGTATGCCGTTCTCAAATTCATTATTAAAGGAGAATTTCAATGAAAAGAGAAGAAATCAAAGCAAGAGTAGCTGTAGTGGTGACAACGGAGATTCCGAATGAGGTGGATGCAGAATCTGCAAACGAACTTATTGATTTTTGCGAGGAGGAAGGGTTACTTCCTATCGTATTCCTTCAGGAAGAAACAAGAAGTGGTTCGCTTGGCAGTAAAGGATATCAGGCAGTAAGCCAGTTGATTGAAAAGGATATGATTGACGGAGTAATTACTTTGTCTAACGCAATGCTTGATAGCAAATTTGGCAATGCTCTGGTGGCTGATTCCAAGAGAAATGGATTCTTTGTTGTGACATATGAGGATATCCTCAAATTCTGTGATGAACAGATGTGCAGTGAATGTGCCGATGCTGATTTTCTTACTATTATGATGATGTAGTTTTGATGCCGGCTGGGCAACCAGTCGGCAGATTGGAGGTAGCATGAATATTAGCGAATATGCAAACAGAGAAAATGATGAGCCTTTAGTCGGGCTCATTTTTGTTGGAAACAGTAACAGCAAGATTGCGGACGAGTTAGAGGCTGATGCCTTAAGATTTGGCTTTGAGATTACGGACACTATCATGGATGAAACACATCCTATTGATATGTTGAAGTGGTACATGAAAAATACTTCAATCATGGCAGTACTTGTCAGGGATATATTGGATATTTCCTCAGACAAGGAAGTATTACTGGATGTACTGAATGAAGCGGAGCGTCAGGGTGTAAGAATACACTCCAAAGTAATAGGCTGGAATGCTGTAAAAACAGTTCCGTGGGATGGTGGTAATGGTTGCTAAGTATACGTGTGGCGATTTTACCATTTGGAACAGCAATTATAAAAGAACGTAGGATTATTATGGAGTTTCCTACAGAAAAAGAAGCATATGAGTATGCGAAAGAATTGGAGGAACAAGACATTGAGAATAGGGCAGAGCCGAAATTCGGCTGTAACAGTGATGAACAAAAGAAATACCAATATCTGCCGGGGTTATGAGAACCGATATCCCAAGAGAAATTTGGAACATCAGACCGGACAGATGCCTTATAGAAGGCGTTTAAGTGATACAGAGGCAACAGAGGGATACTTACCGGAAAATATTCAGAGGGCAATGATGGTAGAAGCTCCGGAGAGAGGTGCGATTTACCTTGTTGATTTTGGTGAGGATAAATCATGTTGCCTTACAGCTGGTATACGACCGGCGGTTTGTATAAGCGGAGATTTATATAATGAAGGAAGTCCAATCCTTCGTGTTGTGCCTATGACAAAAAGATTTAAGTACATTGATGCAAAATATCATGTATTTGTTAATCGGGACAAATGTGATGGGCTCAGAGAGTCCGGTATGGCTATGGGAGAACAGACAAGACCCATCGACCGTACTAGAATTGTTAAAAAGATTGGTGCTATATCAGATGAAGCTTTGTTTGATGAGATAGTCAGAGCTTCAGAAGCAATTATTACAGATTACAAGTAAGAAAAAGGGGATGTCAGAGTAAAGCTGTGGCATCCCCGATTGTCTGTTAACGAAAGTGTATCAGTAAGACTGGTGCTTTTTCTTTACCAGATAATGGAATAATTATCAGAAAGGTGGGGATGCTTATATGGAAAGCAGTTTTAGTGAACTGGAGGAAGTGGAGATTATGCGAATGAAGCTTATGGAAGCGGATAAAGCGTCTTTACCTATAATGGAGGATCTGAATATCAGTCCGAAGGAGCGAAGGAATGATAAACTTAAGAAGATAGCGAAGCATTCATCCGGTTCTTCAATATGGAACATTTGTGATACTGTTGTTATGGTCAATTTTGTTGGCGATACGTCAACTGATGAGATTATGGATGAATATATTCAGTCCTATACCAGAGTAAGTTACTGATGGAAATTCCAAAAAGTGGCAAAAAGAATCAATAGACAAATCGAGAAACGTATGATAAATTAAAGTCAGGACAATTAGCCGGAACTTTGTTTAGAAGTGAGCGTAGGACCTCTTTTCTAACCAATAGGACCAAATAGCTGAAGCTCCTGGCTTTTTTGATGAGAACATCGTTTCTGACCAATAAAGGTTAAGGAGATTAAGCAGATGAATAAGACGATGATTTACGATACCGCAGCCTACATTCGTCTGTCAAAAGACGATTTGGATATTGATGGTATTTTGAAGTCAGAGAGTAATAGTGTCAGCAATCAGCGAGAGATTCTGAGAGAGTATATCAGAAGCCAATCAGATTTGCAGCTGTATGACATGTATATTGATGATGGCTTTTCCGGCAAAGATTTTGAACGTCCTGAATTTAAGAGAATGATGGAAGATATTAATGCGGGAAAGGTCAAGTGTGTAGTATGCAAAGACCTTTCCCGTTTTTCTCGTGATTCAATGGAGGCGGGGGAGTATCAGAAACGAATTTTTCCTAAAATGAATATTCGCTTCATTGCAATAGGAGACAATTTTGATAGCCTGACAGCAACTTCTGTGGAGAGGAATCTTGTTTTACCTGTCAAAAACATGGTAAATGAAGAATATCTGACCAGTACATCTAAGAAGATTAGAATGAGTCAGGAAGCAAAGATGAAGGCAGGAGCTTTTATTGGAAGTTTCGCAGCTTATGGATATAAGAAGAGTGATGTAGATAACAATCTGCTGGTAATTGACGAGTACCCTGCTGGTATTGTAAGAGAGATATTTGATTCTAAAATCTGTGGTATGAGCATGGAAGGTATAGCTAATATGCTCAACGATAGAGGTGTCCTTTCGCCAATGGCATATAAGCAGGAGAATGGAGAGAAATACACGACCGGATTTACAGTAGGTGAAAGACCACAGTGGTCAGCGCAGGCAGTGCGTAGAATTTTAATGAATGAAGTGTACACGGGAACCTTGGTTCAGGGTAAATGTGTAACTGTGGGATTTAAGTCTACTAAGCGCAAGAAGAACGAGGACGGTACAGATTATTGTGTACGGGTAGAAAATACACATGAAGCTATTATTTCCAAAAGCGATTTTGATACAGTCCAGAGGCTACTCAAGTATGAGGGCAGATGGAAGGATGGCGGAGATGTTAGTATTTTCAATGGCGTTTTGATTTGTGGAGACTGTAATACTCCGATGATCAGAAGAACTTACAAGAATAAAGGCGGAGAAAAACGCATTTATATGTGTAAGACGAAGAATGTCGGGAAAGGCTGTACCCGTCATGCGATTGAAGAAGATAAGCTTTGCGAAATCGTATTGCAGGCATTGAAGGTTTATGTAAGTGGATGTATAGATTATGCAAAGCTTGTTGATAAGGTAAGAAAGTATCAGCTTTCTTTTGACCATATCAGAGATTACGACGAGAATATGAAGCGTCTTAGGGAGGAATATAATCTCGTTACTGCTGACCTAGTAGGATTTCAAGCAGATTTAGCAGCAGGGATAATCAATCAGGAACAGTATGAGACATACACAAAAAAGTTTCAGAAGAAAGCAGCGGAGATTTCGCAGGCACTGGAAGAGAACGAGAGACTTGTGAAGAGTATTCTGACAGATGGTGTGGCAGCGGGAACCCGTTTGGAAGAACTGAAACGTTCCATGAGAATCAAGGAATTGGACAGAAGAACTTTACTTAAGTTTGTTGAATGCATCTGGGTATACGAAGATTCTGAGGTGCGTTTGAAGATTGACTTTAAGTTCAGAAATGAAATACCTGTGCTGGAGTCAATGAAAAAATGCTATGAAGAAGCAGAGTTTCAACGCAGATGTGAAGAATGGGAGGTGGTTTAAATGCCTAAGAAGTCTAGGAGATTTGAAACCACTGTTCCAGAAGCGGATATTTCTATTCCAGTTTTTGAAACCGGAGGTTATGTCAGATTATCAGTAGATAAGGACGACAGGAAATCGGAATCCATTGAGAATCAGAAACAGGTAATAGAAGATTATATACAAAAGCATAATGACAATCCGGATAGGAAGTTTATTATCAAGTTGGCTGGATTTTACGAGGACAAGGGGTTAAGCGGTACTGACTTTGACAGAGCGGCATTTGAAGAGTTAATGCATGATGCAAGGTCTGGTAAAATCAACTGTATTATCGTAAAAGATTTTTCAAGATTTGGTCGTGATTTCCTGGATGGATGTAATTATATAGAAAATATCCTTCCTTTCTTGGATATACGATTTATTGCAATTTCAGATAATTATGATTCTATGGCACATGATGCTGCCAGTAGAAAGTTCGAGGTGCGTCTGAAAAACCTGACAAATGAGATGTATGCATTAGAAAGCTCAGAAAAGGTTACAGCAGTAAAGACAATTAGCCAGAAGAAAGGTTCCTTTGTTGGAAGCAGGTGTCCGTATGGGTATAAAGCGGAATGGATTGATGGTATTAGAACGCTGGTTCCGGCAGGAGATGCCGCATATGAAGTGCAACAGATGTTCGCAAAATATTTGGCAGGTGCATCCATCAATGACCTTATGGATTATTTGTATGAGAACAGAGTGAATCGTCCCAAGGAATGGTTAGAGACCGGAAAGACCTATGCAGAGGCGGATGAGCCGATTTATAGGTGGAGAAGGGGAAGCGTGCAGGATATATTGAGAAATGTTGTTTATGCCGGAGATATGGCACAAGGCAAATATCAATGTAGACTGTATGAAAACCAGAAGGAACGGATTGCTGTTCCGAAGGAAGAATGGATTGTTGTAGAGAATGCCCATGAGCCGCTTGTGAGTAAAGAAGATTTTGAGCAAGCGAGCAAAAGAGTGAATGAAGAGCTAAATATTCAGATTTCACAAGCCGGAAGCAAACAAAAGCGAATTCGTAAGAATGCAATATATGAAAACATCTTCGGTGATGTAGTATATTGCGGTGATTGCGGAAAGCGATTGGGTGCGATGTACTATCAGGGCAGGGTACAAGATATAAGACGATATCGCTATTATTGCCGTGGTGCTTATGTGAAAGATCATAGGCAGTGTGTGTACAAGTCAATCTCTGAGGAAAAGCTGTTAGAGATTTTTCAGTGTATAATAAGGGAAACACTGAAAAGTTATGGAATCAGAGGAAAGGATTTAACACAGGCAAATAATAAGGCTGCACAGCAGGTAATTGAAGATATCCAGAGGCAGCAACAAAAGCTTCTCAAGCAGAAGAAAGCTCTTGATGATATGATTCAAGAAACATACTTTGCAATGAAGCGTGGGACAAAGACACTTGAAGACTATAATAGGATTCGACATGAGGCACTGGCTAAATCCAAGGAATATACGGATGAGATTGAAGCTTTAGATAAGAAGCTTATGCATTTTAACAGAGATGTTGAAAGACAGAATAAGTTTCTAAGAAGCCTGTTAAAGGCTAACACTTCAAGAAAACTTGATAAGGTGTTGGTTAATGAGATAGTTGATTCTATTTATCTGTATGAGGATGAGCGTGTTGTCATCAATCTGAAAATAAAAGGAGGGGAAGCTTATGCAGTATGATAAGTATGTAGTGGGTTATGAACGCCTCTCCAAGGATGATCCGGATAGTATCGAGAGTAGTAGTATTCTTTATCAGAAGATGATAATTGCTGACTATGTAAAAAATCATCCGGAGCTTTCGGATTATGAGTATACAGAGCGGTGGGATGATGGTTACTCCGGAACAAATCTGGAACGACCGGGTATTCAGGAAGTTCTTCGCCTAGTTAAGGAAAACAAAGTGTATTGTATTGTGGTAAAAGACCTTTCCAGATTTTCGAGAGATTATATTGATATCCAGAAGTATTTGGAAAGGATATTTCCAACACTTGATGTTAGATTTATTTCAATTGCGGATAAGTTTGACAGTAATGAATATATTGGAAATCCTTTAGAAATGGCGATGAAATTTAAGAGTATCCTTGCCGATTATTATTGTAAGGATATGTCTGATAAGATTATCAACCAGTTATCAGCCAAGAAGGCTCAGGGGAAATTTATTGCAGGAAGTGCTCCTTTTGGTTATAGTAAATCCAAAGAGGATAAGTACAAACTTGTGATAGAACCCAGAGAGGCAGAAGTGGTTAGAAGAATTTTCGATTTAGCCTTGAATGGATTAAATATTAATCAGATTGCGAGACAACTGAACGATGAGGGTGTTCCTACACCACGAGAATTTGAACAGATGAAACGCAAGATTAATCGTGAAGCTCCGGGTGGAAGAGCATTTTGGTATGCAAGGAGTGTACATTCAATATTAACGAATGAAGCATATATTGGTACGATGACCTATAATAAGTATAGGCAGCGTTCGGTTGGCAGTAAGCGAAAAGTACTTATTCCTTCTTCAGAGTGGGAAAGGATTTATAATAATCATGAACCCATTATAAGTAAGGAAGATTTCGAGGAAGTTCAAAAACGCTATACGAACAATACAAAAACAGTGTCGAAAGGTAGCCGGGATAAGAATAAAGAGAGTTATCCTTTGATAGGTAAGTTGTATTGTGGTGGTTGTAAAAGAGCTTTGAGTAGAAATCGGTTCGTTCCGGATGATATGCCATTAGTATGTAATACACGTAGTGTGACTGA
The DNA here is from genome assembly GCA_051878935.1 of Lachnospiraceae bacterium. Taxonomy (GTDB): domain Bacteria; phylum Bacillota; class Clostridia; order Lachnospirales; family Lachnospiraceae; genus CANQDT01. The sequence goes on from JBJELB010000076.1 coordinate 6,770, forward strand.
TCAATTCGATTGCTATGAAGGTGACTCGACCATGCGAGAGATTGAAGAGGTAGTGTTGTATCAGATTAGAAAGCATATCAAGGAAGTATTAGCCTTGGATTTATTGACAGGTCAGGAGATGATGAATTATTCTGATCAGATAAACCGTAATAAGGAAGAAATATCCGAGGCACAGGAGCATTTGGCGTCTTGCGATGAAAGATTGCAGGAACTTCTGGTGCAGAAGCATAGAGACAGAGTAACAACGGTGGATTTTTTGGAAAGAAAGACACTTCTGGATGTGGAAAGAAAATCCTTGTTGGATTTAATCCATGAAAAGGAGCAGGAAATCCATGAACTGAAACAGGCATTGAGTAATGCACACAATAAGGAACAGGAAATTGCTTCTTATGGAGATTTGGAGAGCTTATCGCCTGTGCTCGTGAATAGCTTAATTGATAAGATTTATTTGTACTCAGGGATGAAGATGAATATTATTTGGAAAAATAATTGACATCAGTATCACTTGAACAATAAAATCAAATATGACATCACAGTGACATGAGCAGTAAATGATATTCAGTATTTGATGCTGAAACGGTTGCAAAAAAAGTTCATAATTTTTTGCAAAAAGTGCTTGACATTAGCAGGAATTGTGCGTAGAATAGATGATCTGGGACGGGTTGTAGTGCCAAAAGAGATTCGCCGAACACTTCGGATTCGTGAGGGTGATCCTTTGGAGATTTTCACAGACAAAGAGGGAGAAATCATTCTGAAGAAGTATTCTCCTATGGGAGAACTGGGAACTTTGCTAGAAGAACTGTGTGAGTCGATTGCAAAAACGACGAAGGCAGTATGTGCTGTCTGTGACCGGGATTGCATTATCGCAGCATCAGGAACCGCGCAGGAGGTATTATTGGAGAAGACGGTTAGCAAGGAAGTGAAAGAGATCATGGAACAACGGAAGTGCTATCGCCTAATGAAGAAGGAGAAACCTATTTATCTGACGGAGGAGTTGGAGTTTCTGGTTTTACTGTCCTATCCGATTGTTACAGCAGGAGATGTCTCGGGTGCAATATTTTATATCAGTAAAGATGAAAAAGATACCGTAGGAGAAGGAGCGGATTTGCTGGCAAATGCCATGTCGGTCTTCCTAAGTGAACATCTAGGGGAGTAAAAGGGCAGATAAAACATGAAAACTTGACAAATTCCTTGACAAATACTGGTGGATTATATAAAATCAACTTATCCATGGGTGAATGCCCATACGGGGTGTATTTTATTTAGAATTAGAGGAGGACATGATAAGATGAGTAAGACAGAATTAGTAGCAGCTATGGCTGAAAAAGCTGGTCTTAGCAAGAAAGATGCGGAAGCAGCATTAAAAGCTTTTACAGACGTTGTTGCAGCTGAGTTAGCAGAAGGTGGAAAGGTTCAGTTAGTTGGCTTCGGTACATTCGAGGTAGCCGAGAGAGGTGCTAGAGAAGGTAGAAATCCTAGAACTGGCGAAACAATGACAATTGCAGCTTCTAAATCTCCAAAATTCAAAGCTGGTAAAGCTTTAAAAGATTTAGTTAACGCATAGGGTTGTGTAAGAGTAAAAAAGGGCTGTTCCTCGCGGACAGCTCTTTTTTAACGAACTTCATTTCATCCCCGCCGCTTGGCATCGGCCTGCCCCCATATCAGTATTTTTCTTGCACTGTTTTCAGATTTGAGAAAAACTTCGCACTCTGCGTCTATCATGCTCGATTGACGCGCTTCTCAACAAACTCATCAACCCGAAGTTTTTCAAATATCTTTTTTAGACCGTTTGGAAACGCCGGTACTTAGCACCTGTTCTGTAGGTGCTTACGTACCGTTGCGTTGGAAATCGAGCAAAAGCGTGTCTAAAAAAGATATTGAAATAACTAACGGGTTGCTTCAGACAGTGTCTCCAGCGCGTCTTCATGATATCCGCAGAGTGCGGGTTTTTCCAGAAATCTGCGTGTCAGCGAAAAATACTGATATGGGGGCGGGCCGGTCCAAGCGGCGGGGATGAAAATGTTAGATGATAGGAAAGGGAGTGGCTGTCCGTGAGATTAGATAAATATTTAAAGGTTTCCAGATTGATTAAAAGACGTACGGTTGCAAATGAAGCCTGTACAGGCGGACGTGTTCTGGTGAATGGAAATGTGGCAAAAGCATCACAAAACGTAAAAGTCGGAGATGTCATAGAAATTTCTTTTGGCAATAAATCTGTCAAAGTGGAGGTGCTGGATGTCGCAGAAACAGTAAAGAAGGATGATGCCAAAGAATTATACCGATATTTATAAAACATAACCTTTTTGGGGCAAGCATATAAATAAAAAAAGACTTGCCGGAGGGCGCATGGAAGAGGATGTGTAGCGATGGATCCGATCTTGTGGCAGGAACTCAGAAACTTCCTGATTAGCATGGGATATGGAGTTGCAATTGTGATACTGTACGACGGGTACCGGGTCCTGAGAATTCTCTGGAAACATTCTGTTGTGGCTGTTGCAGCAGAAGATTTTTTGTTCTGGCTGTTAACCGGGTGTATGATTTTTCACCTGCTATATCAATATAATAACGGCGAAGCACGGTTTTCCTTTTTTCTGGGAATCTGGCTGGGAATGCTGTCGTATTATTGTACAATTAGTAAAATGTTCCTTCGTGCTGTAAAAACGGCACGAAAAAAAGTGAAAAACATCTTGAAATATGGGGACAAAACAGATAAAATGATAAAAGGTAGTGATGAAAATAATCTTCACAAAGAAGGTAATAACAGTCAGGAGAATGTAGATGGCGAATAGAAAAGGTCATGGGAAAGCGAGTATGCTTTCATCACGTGGTTACGGGATGATTGCCTTTGTTGTTTTAATTGTATTTTTGGTTTTAATCTTTATGAGCCGGTCGTTATTGGTGAAGAGTCAGGCACTGCAGGAAAAAGAAGCAGTTTTGAATGAACAGATTGCAGAGGCTGAAGAGCAGAGAGAGGCATTGAAGGATCAGGAAGCTTATATGCAGACTCCGGAGTATATTGAGGAAGTAGCCAGAGAACGTTTAGGATTGGCTAAGAACGGAGAGATTGTTTTTAAACCGGAAGAATAAATCATTGAGATAAAGGGATGCAAAAAATTTTTTTGTATCCTTTTTATTTTGACAAAATTTCTTTTTTGCAACCGTTATAATGCAGAGACAGGAAATGATTGGGAGCAGAGGAGAAGCATATGTTAGAATTGATATTACATGGCATTGTAGATAGCATTCTTTTGTGGACAGGTTATGTGTTTGGCATGTCGGGCGGAGCCCTTGCAGGAGTTTTATGTGGAATGGGAATGGCCTTTTATTATCATAATTTATCTTTAATTGGCATGGGAGCCATGCTAGGGGTATGTTTGGGGGGGCTTCGTAAGCTGGGACGCTTCGTACAGGCTGTGGCAGGCTATGCGGTGATTGTGCTTCTGGACTATTTCTTTGGTGGCATGAGTTTTTTGTATCATCAGGAGGTTTCTTATATTGCATCGGTTATTGTCTTTTTGGCAGTTCCGTTAAAACAGGAATCCTTCCCATGGAGCCGGAAACAAAAGGACAAGGCATATATCTACCAGATGGCAAATGTGGCCACGCGTGACCGGATGAAGGATTTTGCACTCAGTTTCAGGAAATTGGAAGAGCTCATGGAACATGAGAATGAGAATAAATGGAATTTTACACAGATTGATGCAAAGAATCTGGTGGAAGAGATTGAGGGACAGATGTGCACACATTGTTCCCGTAGAAATTACTGTATAGACCGGGATTACCTGATGACATACCAGAGCACGAGAGAGATTGTCTGTGCACTGGAAGAGGGGAATGGGATTACGTTGGAAGATATACCAATGGATTTTTCTAACCGCTGTATCAAACTCGGTGAGTTTCTGATGACGGCAGATCGCAGGGTCGAGATTGCCCGCATGAATATGGAATGGTCAAATCGATTAAAAGACGGCCGCCGTATTTTAGCAGGACAACTGGGAGAACTGGCAAGTGTAATGGAACGTTTTTCAAAAGATCTGTATGAGGAAGAAGCCGTGGCGGATGAGAATGAAAAGAAGATGATTCACGCTATGGCATTTGCAGGTATTGGAGTGCAGAAGGTGATTGCCATGCAGGGCAGTGGCGGACGGAAAGAGTTATACATGACTCTGTATTCACGCAAAGGAAATGTCATTACGGCAAGGGAGGCGGCGAAAATTCTTGGGAAGGTTCAGAAGAAGAATATGATGCCGAGTGAATACAGCCCTTTGACGATAGAGCGTGAAACGCGCGTGTTGTCCTTTGTGGAGGAACCACCGTTTGCGGTGTTGTTTGGCAGCAGTCGTTATACCAAGGATGGAGAAACGATGTCAGGCGATAATCATACCTATCTGAAAAATGATGGAAGAGTCATTATGGCGATTGCAGATGGAATGGGAAGTGGAGCACAGGCTTATGCAGACAGTCTGGGGCTGATTGAGATGTTGGAACAATTTCTGGAGGCAGGACTGCCTACCCGGGAAAGTGTTCATCTGATGAATGGCGCATTGGCTGTGCATGCAGATAGAAATTCCTATTCCACACTGGATGTAATGTCCTGCAATCTATATGATGGAACCGTTGATTTTATTAAAGTGGGTTCTCCTTCTACCTTTATCAAGCGTGGAAGCTGGGTAGAGGAGATCACCTCAGAGTCGCTGCCGATAGGAATGTTACAGATTACTGACGAGAGTGTGACTCAGAAAAAACTGTTTGATGGTGATATTGTGATCATGATGTCGGACGGAGTATTGGACGCAATCCCAGATTTGAAAAAAGAAGAAGCGATGAAACAATACATCAAATCGATGCAGGAAAACAATCCGCAGAAAATAGCAGATATGATTATGGACAGGGTGTTAAGAGCGGCGAATAAGCAGTCGAGAGATGATATGACGATTATGGTACTGTCAATATATATTCCTTGATTTTTCCTTGAGAATCCAATAAAATGAAGTCATATATCATGCACTGGAAGAAGGAACGGTATGCTGACAGAAGAAGTATTTCGTACAATCGGTCAATATCATATGATTGAAAAGGGGGATGTAGTAATCCTCGGCCTTTCGGGCGGAGGGGACTCTGTCTGCCTTTTTCATATTTTGTGTGCACTGCGAAAACGACTGGGCTATTCTCTGCGCGCCGTTCACGTTCATCATGGGATTCGTGGTGAGGAAGCAGATGAAGATGCAGCATTTGTCAAAATACTCTGTAAGCAGCATGATGTTTTACTAAATTCCTATTATGCGGATGTTCCCAAGCTGGCACGAGAATCGGGAATGACTCTGGAGGAGGCCGGAAGATGGTATCGGTATTATGCGTTATACAAAGAGGCGGCAACAGCGGCAGGACAGGAATTTTCTTATGAGTGGAAACAGACAGAGTATCTGGAGCAACAGTATCCTGGTGTTCGGATTGCGGTTGCCCATCACGCCAATGACCAGGCAGAGACATTGCTGTTCCATATGGCGAGAGGAACCGGTATCCGTGGAATGGGCGGTATGCGCCCAATATCCGGTATGCTTATCCGCCCGTTCCTGTTTGTGGAGAAGCTGGCGATACTCCAGGAGCTTCGAAACCATCAGTATGAATATCGGGAAGATGTTACCAACGAATGTACGGATTATACCAGAAATCTGATTCGACAGAACTTATTACCGGAATTAAGGCAAATCAATCGTCAGGCAGTTCGTCACATCAGCTCTCTGGCGGCACATATGGCTGCCTGCAGTGAGTATATCGATCGTGTGGTTGCAGAATATCTGGAAGATGGGAACAGGTGTCAAAGGACGGAACGTAACATTGGGCTTCGGATAGAAACGCTGGAGGAACAACCACTGTTTTTGCAACAGGAGGTTATGAAACGGGTACTGGTTCTTGTGGCACAGTCCGCAAAAGATATTTCCGGTGTGCATGTGTCCCAATGTCAGGAGCTTATGAAGAAAGCAACGGGCAGCAGGCTTGATCTGCCATATCATATGGAAGCATTACGCTCATACGACTGGCTGATCGTCCGTAAAAGAGAGCGGCAGGAGCAGAGTCCGGATCCGAGAGAAAAAAGAATTCTGTTATCAAAGGAAGGTACTTATGAGCTGCCGGATGGCGATGTGATAAGAGTGCGAAGCTATCCGTGGGATTCGGATAAAAATTTTTCCAGAGGTCTGTATACGAAGATGCTGGACTGTGATAAAATAAAAGGGATGCTTTCCATACGACATCCTCAAAAAGGGGATATTATGACAATCAATGAAAAAGGAGAGCATAAGAATCTGAACCGGATATTGATGGATGCCAAGGTGCCGAGAGAACAACGGGGAAAGACCTGGGTTGTTGCAGATGAAGAGGAGGTACTGTGGCTGGTTGGAGGGCGGATGAGCTATCGCTGCCAGTTGGATGAAGGTTCAAAACAGGTGATGGAATTATCTTACCATAGTGGGTATGAGGAGGAAAAACAATGGATAAAATCAGAATTATGATTCCGGAAGAGGAAGTAAATCAGAGAATCAGAGAAATGGCAGAGCAGATCAGTCAGGAATTTGCCGGGGAACCGGTTCATCTAATCTGTGTACTGAAGGGCAGCGTCTTTTTTACCTGTGAGCTGGCGAAACGTATTTCAAACCCGGTTACGCTTGATTTCATGAGCGTTTCCAGTTATGGGGATGGAAAGTCCAGTAGTGGAGTTGTCCGTTTGAATAAAGATTTGGATGAGAGTCTGGAAGGAAAGAATTGTATCTTAATTGAAGATATTATTGATTCCGGACGTACACTCAGTTATCTGTTGCCGGTTCTAAAGCAGCGTAAGCCTAAGGCATTGCGCCTGTGTACTCTGTTGGATAAGCCGGAACGACGTGTTGTGGATGTAAAGGTGGATTATACCGGATTTGAAATTCCGGATGAGTTTGTTGTTGGCTATGGATTGGATTATGCACAGCAATATAGGAATCTCCCATATATTGGAGTAATTGAAGACTAGTGCGAAGCTGAAAGGAGAACAGGGTGAATCAGAAACAGAATTTTAGAGGCTTGCCATTGATCTTGCTGGCGGTTCTGGTTATTGTATGGCTTCTGAGTTCGTGGAACGGTATGCTTTCCACAAATCAGCATACGATGAAAGAATTGTATCAGGATCTGGAACAGGGACAGGTGGAACAGTTAATCATTTATCCGAATGAGGCCGGTGCTACCGGACATGTGAAGGTTGTGAAGAAGGAAACATCGTCTTCCTATACCCTTTATTTAACAGATGTTGCTGATTTTGAACAGGAAATGAAACAACAGAATCCTTCGGTATCTATCGTTGTAGAGGATATCCCAAGAGAAAGTGTATTGTCTATGATACTGCCATATCTCTTTGGTATCATATTGATTTTCTTCCTGATGAATATGATGATGGGTGCTGCCGGTGGCGGCAATGCCAAAATGATGGACTTTGGTAAGAATCGTGCCCGGTTGCAGCAGGGAAAAAACAGCAAATATGATTTTAGCAAGGTAGCCGGATTGGTAGAGGAAAAAGAAGAACTGCGGGAAGTTGTGGAATTTCTTAAAAATCCCGGAAAGTTCATGAAGGTCGGGGCCAGAATTCCGAAAGGTGTGCTGTTGGAAGGCCCTCCGGGAACAGGTAAAACCTTGTTGGCGAAAGCGGTTGCCGGGGAAGCCGGAGTGCCGTTTTTCAGCATTTCAGGTTCTGATTTCGTGGAGATGTTTGTAGGTGTGGGTGCCTCCCGCGTGCGTGATTTATTCCAGGACGGGAAGAAAAATGCTCCTTGTATTATCTTCATTGACGAGATTGATGCGGTAGCCAGACGTCGGGGAACCGGTCTGGGTGGCGGACATGATGAAAGAGAACAGACGCTAAACCAGCTGTTGGTTGAAATGGATGGGTTTGGCGTGAATGAAGGAATTATTGTTATGGCAGCAACTAACCGTATCGATATTCTTGATCCTGCCATTCTGCGGCCGGGACGTTTTGACCGAAAGGTTTATGTGGGTCGTCCGGATGTCCGAGGCAGGGAGGAAATCCTCAAGGTTCATGTTCAGGCAAAGCCACTGGCAGAGGATGTGGATCTGCATCGCATTGCCAGAACGACGGCGGGATTTACAGGTGCTGATCTGGAGAATCTGATGAATGAAGCGGCCATACAGGCAGCAAAAGCGAATCGTGCTTATATTACGCAGAATGATGTGGAAAAATCGTTTATCAAAATTGGAATCGGCACGGAGAAGAAGAGTCGTCTGGTTCCGGAAAAAGAACGACGTATTACAGCGTATCATGAAGCCGGTCATGCAATCCTGTTTCATTTACTGCCGGATGTTGGTCCAGTGCATGCGGTTTCCATTATACCGACAGGAAATGGGGCTGCCGGATATACGATGCCATTGCCGGAAAACGATAATGTTTTCATGACGAAAGGCAAGATGCTTCAGGATATTACAGTAACCCTAGGTGGGCGTATTGCAGAGGAATTGGTATTTGATGATATTACTACCGGTGCCTCTCAGGATATTATGGTTGCCACCAATACGGCACGGGATATGATTACAAAATATGGCATGTCTTCTAAGCTGGGACTGATTCATTATGGTGACAACGACAGTGATGAAGTATTCTTAGGCCGTGATTTAGGACATCAGCGTTCTTATGGTGAAAACATACAGTCTCAGATTGATGAAGAGATTCGCTCAATCATTGATGAATGTTATGCCCGGGGAAAAGCGATTATTGGAGAGAATCTTGAGGTAATGGACCGCCTTGCAGACCTCTTATTAGAGAAAGAAAGAATATCCAGAGAGGAGTTTGAGGGGCTATTTTCATAAGACTATGTACAATATGCACAAAAAATAAAACAAAAAATTGTAATGTTTGTGCACACGTTTTGCTTAGTTTGGCTATAATAATACTTGTAACCCCCCCAATACATTATATAATTTTTGCTACACCCCATAAGTAACAAAAATACCTTCTCCGAAAAGGACAGCGTTCGTGCTGTCCTTTTCCCTTTTATAGAAACATGCTTTTGATTGCTATTTTCGAGGATTTGTAATATTATGTATAGGAGCGGTGAGGGAGGTTTTTTACTATGAAAGATTTACAACGCCTAGGTAAAATCATGTGGTATATTTTCCATACCAAACCTTTACTGGTAGAGGATGCATTATTTTCGGACGGGACGGAGGAATACCAGAGTCCGATGGAGCCTACAAGTGAGGATGATGTAGCGGTACGCATCAGAACAGCCAAGGGAAATGTGGACGAAGTCTTCGTGATTTATAATAACCGCAAAGAGCCGGCTGTTTGTGTCAGAACCGACTCTTTGTTTGATTATTATGAAGGAATCATACCGGCGAGTGATAAGATTACAGAATACTGTTTTGAAGTTCATGCGGGGAATGTCGTTGTTTTTTATAATAAAAAAGGAGTCAGCCGGGAATTGAATTCCTATTATAATTTTAAAATTATCCCGGACTTCAGTACACCGGACTGGGCCAAGGGTTCCGTAATGTATCAGATTTTTGTGGATCGGTTCTATAATGGAGATCCGACTAATGATGTACTGGACCGGGAGTATTGTTATATTGATGCACAGCCGGTAGTGGCGGTTAAGGATTGGAATCGCTATCCTTCCAGCATGGACGTCCGTGACTTTTATGGCGGAGATCTGCAGGGAGTCATGGATAAACTGGACTATTTACAGGGACTGGGAGTTGAGACAATCTATTTAAATCCGATTTTTGTCTCGCCATCAAACCATAAATATGATAGTCAGGACTATGACCATATTGATCCACACTATGGCAAAATCGTAGTGGATGAGGGACGTGTGCTGGAGAGCTGGGAACATTCGAATCAAAATGCCACCAAATATATCAGTCGTACAGCGGACAAGAGAAATCTGGAGGCGAGTGACCGTTTATTTGCCCAGCTGACGGAAGAGATACACAAGCGTGGGATGAAGATTATCCTGGATGGAGTATTTAATCATTGTGGTTCTTTTAATAAATGGATGGACCGGGAAGGAATCTATAAACGCAGCGGTGATTATCAGCCGGGTGCTTATGAATCAGAGGATAGTCCGTATCGGAGCTTTTTCCGTTTTTATAATGAACATGCGTGGCCGGATAATGCGAGCTATGATGGATGGTGGGGACATGATACTCTGCCAAAGCTAAATTACGAAGATTCTCCAAAGCTGCAGCAGTATATTTTTGATATTGCGAAAAAATGGCTCCTTCCACCATATAATGTGGATGGATGGAGATTAGACGTTGCTGCCGATTTGGGACATTCACCGGAATATAACCATCAATTCTGGGCAGAGTTTCGCAAACAGGTCAAATCGGTCAGGCCGGATGCCTTGATTATTGCAGAGCATTATGGCGATCCCGCTGCATGGTTACAGGGAAGAGAATGGGACACCGTTATGAATTATGATGCCTTTATGGAACCGTTTACGTGGTTTTTTACCGGTCTGGAGAAACATAGTGATGAATACCGTGCTGATTTATATAATAATGCGACTGCTTTTTTTGAATCGATGTCTCATCATATGACGAGGTATTCTACTGCCTCTCTACAGGTTTCGATGAATGAATTATCAAACCATGACCATTCCCGGTTCCTGACGAGGACGAACCATCGTGTGGGCAGAACGGCGTACAGCGGACCGCAGGCGGCAAATGAGGGAATCAACAAAGGGATTATGAGAGAAGCTGTCGTTGCACAGATGACATGGCCGGGAGCCCCTACTGTTTATTATGGAGATGAGGCAGGCTTGTGTGGATGGACGGATCCGGATAACCGAAGAGCGTATCCGTGGGGAAAGGAAGATAAAGAACTGATTGCACTTCATCAGGAAATGATTCGTATCCATAGGGAGTCCGAATGTCTGCGCAGAGGTTCTATTTTGTTTTTGATACAGGAATATGGTGTCATAGGGTATGCCCGCTTCTTAAGAGAGGAAAAATATATCATTATCTGTAATAACAATGATCATGATGTGGAATTGATCGTTCCTGTATGGCGGGCAGGGGTGACGGATAGTGAAGAATTGGAACAGGTGATTAAGACAACGGAAGATGGATTTATCCTCGGAAATGCGACATATCACGTGCAGGATGGAAAGATTCATATCCGTATGCCGAAGTACTGCTCTGTAGTTTTGAACAAATGTTGATAAAATTGTGTAATAACATACAAAAAAAGCTTGCAATTTAACCTGACATCTTATATAATGAATTGCAATTGGATGGGTTCCCGAGTGGCCAAAGGGGACAGACTGTAAATCTGCTGGCAACGCCTTCGAAGGTTCGAATCCTTCCCCATCCACTTTTTTTGTGCCCAGATAGCTCAGTTGGTAGAGCAGAGGACTGAAAATCCTCGTGTCGCTGGTTCGATTCCGGCTCTGGGCATTGTGACCATAAATACTGCATATGTGGTATTTATGGTTTTTTCTTTTATAGGAGGAGTCCGCGATGAAAGTATTGTTATGTGCGATTAATTCAAAATATATTCATACCAATCTGGCTGTCTATAGTCTGCGTGCCTATGCCAGACAGTATCTTCCTGAGAATACGGATGTGCAGATTGAGATAGCAGAATACACGATTAACCAGTTTACGGAAGAAATATTGCGAGGGTTGTATGAGGAGAAAGCGGATGTTTATGCTTTTTCCAGTTATATCTGGAATGTTTCTTATGTCATGCAGGTGGCGGAAGACTTGAGAAAAGTTTTGCCGCAGGCTCGTATTTGGATGGGAGGTCCGGAGGTTTCTTATGATGCTGTCGAAACACTGAATACACATCCATATATCGACCTTATTATCAAAGGAGAAGGTGAGGAGAGCTTTCTACAGCTGCTGATGAAAAAAGATTATTCCGGGATTTTGAATCTGGCATATCGTGATACAAGTAGCGGAGATGTCTGTGAGACAGCATTGGCTCAGCCACTGAATATGGATCGATTACCATTTGTTTATCGGGAATGGGAAGCGGATATGGACAGGTTTGAACATAAAATATTGTATTATGAGACCAGTCGTGGCTGCCCGTTTTCGTGCAGTTACTGTCTGTCTTCTATAGAAAAAAGTGTTCGTTTCCGAAGCCTGTCGCTCGTATATGAAGAGTTACAGTTTTTCCTGGATCATCGGATTCCACAGGTGAAATTTGTCGACCGCACCTTTAATTGCAGGAAGGAGCATGCGATGGGGATATGGAAGTATCTTGCAGAGCATGATAACGGCTGTACGAATTTTCATTTTGAGGTATCAGCGGATTTGCTCGATGATGATGCCATTGCAGTATTTCGGACAATGCGACCGGGACTAATCCAGTTGGAGATTGGTGTGCAGTCTACCTATGAGCCTACCATTCGTGAGATTCACCGGACGATGGATTTGAACCAGCTTGCAAAACGGGTGGAGAGTGTGAGAGAACAGGGTAACATTCATCAGCATCTGGATTTGATTGCCGGATTGCCTTATGAAGATTATGAGACATTTCGCCAGTCGTTTGCCGATGTGGCACGTATGCAGCCAGACCAGTTACAGCTTGGCTTCCTGAAAGTGTTAAAGGGCTCTTATATGTATGAACATCAGGAAGAATATGGTTTGCGCTATCGTAGTACGGCACCCTATGAAATACTGTCTACGAAATGGATATCGTTTGACGAAATCAATCGTTTAAAAAGGATTGAAGAAATGGTGGAAGTTTATTATAATAGCAGTCAGTATAGGCTGTCACTCGGCTATATTATGAAGAAGTTTGATAACCCCTTTGATTGTTATCTGGCGCTGGCGGAAGAATATAGCAGGTTAGGCCTGGAAAACCGGAAGCATACGAGATTGGCGCGCTATGAAATTTTACGTGAGTTTTCAAAGCGATTCTTATCAGACACAGAGCAGGATTATATGGATGAATGTCTGATGTATGACCTGTATTTGCGGGAGAACATCAAGAAAAGACCGGGATGGGCACATGATCCGGTTTCATCCGGGAAGAGCCAGATGTGGTTAAAACAACATGGTCTGCTTGGAAAGGCTCATGTGGAATATTTTGAACATGCACTGGACGGACATCCGGGAAAGGGCTGTCTGGTATTCCGGTATGATAAAAGAGATCCGTTGACCTATGAAGCAGCAACAGAATACATTGGAGAAGACAATGACACGTTTTGAGAAATTAGCAAGAGAACGCGTACCACAGATTGTACAGATTCTGAATGATACGTATACAACGGAATATAAGTGTTATCTAAACCACGAAAATGCGTGGCAGCTGTTGATTGCAACGATGCTTTCCGCACAGTGTACGGACGAACGGGTTAATATGGTGACAAAGGATTTGTTTCGTAAATACCAAAGCATCGAAGATTTTGCCAATGCAGATTTGAAAGAACTGGAACGTGATATTTATTCGACCGGATTTTATAAGAATAAGGCGAAGAATATTATCCGGTGTTGTAAAAAACTCGTGGATGTGTATGGTGGAGAAGTACCGTCAGATATTGAGGCTCTTACATCGCTGGATGGTGTGGGACGCAAGACAGCGAATGTCATCCGGGGGAATATTTTTCATGAACCGAGCATAGTAGTAGATACTCATGTGAAACGGATTTCTCAAAAACTTGGTCTGACAAAGAGTGATGACCCGGTTAAGATCGAGATAGAGCTGATGAATCTGTTGCCGAAAGAACAATGGATTTTATATAATATTCAGGTAATTGCACATGGCAGAAATGTTTGTATTGCCAGAAGACCGAAGTGTACAGAGTGCACGCTGGCATCAGTATGCCCATCATGTGAGAAAGGAGAGAAGTAGTATGTTTTGGAACAGTAAGTGGAAAAGAAGAATTGCCAGTGCTATTGTGGCTGTGATTGTACTTGCCATGCTTGGTGGCACACTGGTTTCTATCTTTTCACCGGCTATGTCAGCGCAGACAAAGGAAAATTATGTTTTCCATGGTGTATCCGTTGAGGGCATTGACCTCGGCGGAATGGGCATCGAGCAGGCACAAAGAGCAGTGGAAGACTATTTGTCTGCGCAGGAAGAACGTACGATTACTCTTTTTACAGAGACACACTCAGAGGAAAAAAGGGTTTCAGAATTAGGAGTGACCTATCAGGTGGAACAGGCAGTTACAGAGGCTTATCAGCTCGGAAAAACCGGCAACGTAATTGCACGTTATAAAGATATCAAGGATATAGAGAATGGAGGAGTATCCATATCGATACCCAAAACAGTGGATGTGGATGTGTTTAGGGGGTATCTGGAGAAACAGAGTGACGAATATGTCCGGAAACCACAGGAACCATATCTGACGCGGGATGAGAACCGTAAGTTCGTTGTTCACAAAGAGCAAATCGGACAAAGTCTGGATATGGATGCTGCCGTTGAAGCTTTTGCAACCTATATCGAACAGGAATGGGATGGGGAAGATGCCGCTTTTGAACTTCAGGTCATCTTATCAGAACCGAAACATAAAGCAGAAGAGCTGAAACAGGTGAAAGATAAATTAGGCACCTATACAACAAATTATTCCACCTCTTCAGAGAGTCGGAAGACGAATATTAAACGCGCTGCCAAGTTGATTCATGGCATGATCTTGTATCCGGGCGAGGAGTTTTCAACATCCAAGGTGATTGGACCGATTAATGCAGACAATGGATATGAGCCGGCGGGTTCTTACATGAACGGAATGGTCGTCGACAGCTATGGCGGAGGAGTGTGTCAGGTGTCTACCACTCTTTATAATGCTGTGATTCGTGCGGAATTAGAAGTGACAGAACGTCATAATCATACGATGACGGTCAGTTATGTCCCGCTTTCCGCAGATGCTGCAATCGCAGAAGGAAGCATGGATTTTTGTTTTAAGAACAATCTGAAGCAACCGGTTTATCTTGCAACCGATGCAGATGGAACGGAATTAGTAATCAGTATTTATGGAATGGAAACACGTGCCAAGAACCGGGATATTCAGTTCCGTTCTGAAACGTTAGCAGTATATGAACCGGATTCCACACCTATTTATATTCAGGATGCTTCGATGAAAAAGGGAGAGCAGGTTACGATTCAGAATGCCATAACGGGATACAAGGCGCAGTATTATAAAGATATTTATATCGACGGAGAAAAGAAAAAATCCGTACTGCTTAACACCAGTGTCTATTCATCAGAGCCTGCTCGTGTCAGAATCGGTACAGCGAAGCCGGAGAAGAAAGAAAAGCGGTCAGAAGAAGAACAGAATGAAACAATAGAAAATCAGGAATAGCGGAGATAAAACATGCGAACAGGAAACCTTCAGGAGTCAGTTCTGAAACGATCTGTATTAAAACAGATATCCCATAAATCGTGCAAAGAGCGTGAGTGGAAGATCGTGGAAGGACCGGCGGTTGGAAACGATGCGGCGGTGATTAGACCGGATGATGCCCCGTCCTGCCTGGCAATTCACAGCGATTCCATTGTAGGCAATTGGAGTACTACGGGCACATTTGCTGTTGAGAGAGCGTTGGCCAATGTAGTATGTGCTCAGGCTCAGCCATATGGAATCTTAGTGGACATTGTACTGCCTGCACCGGGAGAAGAATCGGCATTAAAGGGGATCATGAGGCAGATTTCGGATACGTGTCGCCAATACGGAATCAAGATTCTGGGTGGTCACACGGAAGTCAGTCGTTATGTAATGAAACCGGTCATCTCCGTTACGGCGATTGCTTCTAAGCAGGAAGAGACCGGGATACAAAAAGCTCAACCGGGTATGGATCTTGTATTAACGAAATGGATTGCACTTGGAGGCAGTGTCATACTGGCTGAACATCGAAAAGAGAAGCTTTCACAATATTTTACACCGCAATATATACATAACATATCGCGGTTGGAACAGGCGGTCAGTGTGATGCCTGAGGCATCTGTTTTGCAGAGCCGGAAAAGTGTATACGGCTTACATGATTTGGCATACGGCGGAGTTTTTGCAGCATTATGGCAATTTTCCGTTGCCAATCAGGTGGGAATTGATGTAGTATTAGAGCAAATTCCTATCCAACAGGAAACCGTGGAGTTGTGTGAACTATTGGAAGTGAATCCGTACCAGTTGGAGTCGACGGGAAGTCTGTTGTTTGCAACGGATGATGCCAAGTCGGTTTGTGAAGCATTGTGGAAAGAAGGAATTCCGGCAACTGTCATTGGAAAGACAACGGGGGATCATAATAAGATACTTCGGCACAGACATGAAGAAGAGATTCGTCATTTGGAACCACCGGCCGCGGACGAGTTGTTTCGGATGGAGATTTTTTAATCAATAGAAAGGAAATGCAGGATATGGAAAAACAGGAATTAAAGTATGAAATTTTAAAAGTAATCGAAAAGAACAGTAAATTACATGTGAATGAAATAGCGGCGATGTTAAAGGCCGATGAAGCTGAGGTCGCGGCGGCGATTGCTGAGATGGAAGAAGCCGGAATTATCTGTGGCTATAATACCTTAATTAACTGGGAACATACCACGCATGAAAAAGTTACAGCATTAATTGAAGTGGAAGTAACACCACAGAGAGGGTTAGGCTTTGACAAAATCGCGGAACGCATTTACCAGTATGAAGAGGTTAATGCTGTCTATCTTATGTCGGGCGCGTTTGATTTAACTGTGATTATTGAAGGAAAAACGATGAAAGAAGTTGCATTGTTTGTATCAAACAAATTATCACCGATTGATTCTGTTTTAAGAACAGCTACCCATTTTGTTTTGAAAAAATATAAGGATCATGGCACAGTCATGGTTCACCAGGCAAAGAGTGAAAGGATGAAAGTTACACCATGAGAAATCCCTTATCAGATAAAGTAATACATATGAAACCGTCCGGTATTCGTAAATTTTTCGATGTTGTCAGTGAGATGCCGGATGCTATCTCACTGGGCGTGGGAGAACCGGATTTTGATACACCCTGGCATATTCGAGAAGAGGGAATTCATTCCCTGGAACAAGGTTCAACATTTTATACATCCAATGCCGGTTTGAAGGAACTGAGGCAGGAAATATCTGCTTATCTGGCAGACAAGATTCATGTTACCTATGACAGCAACAAAGAAATTCTGGTAACAGTCGGAGGAAGTGAAGCAATTGATGTGGCTTTGCGTGCCATGTTGAATCCGGGAGATGAAGTGATCTTTCATGAACCGTGCTATGTATCCTATCTTCCGTGTATTTCCTTAGCGGGTGGTATTCCGGTTACCATTCCTTTAAAGGCAGAAAATGAATTCCGCCTGACAGCAGAGGAGCTTTTACATGCTATCACAGAAAAGACAAAAGTATTAATCTTATCGTTCCCGAATAATCCGACGGGAGCGATTATGGAAGAAAAAGATTTGGAAGCAATTGCACGTGTGTGCGTGGAAAAAGATATTTTTGTGATCAGTGATGAGATTTACATGGAATTAAGTTATGCAAAGCCACATGTGAGCATTGCTTCTTTCCCGGGAATGAGAGAGAGAACGATTGTGATCAATGGTTTTTCCAAATCTTTTGCTATGACCGGCTGGCGTTTGGGTTATGCCTGTGGGCCGCGTCTCATTATGGAACAAATGATTAAGATTCATCAGTTTGCGATTATGGCAGCACCAACCATGAGCCAGTATGCCGGAATCGAAGCACTTCGTCATGGAGCAGAAGATGTTGAGAGAATGAGAAAGTCATATGATAAGAGAAGAAATTATGTATTAAAGAGATTTGAAGAGATGGGGCTGCCCTGTTTTGAACCACTGGGTGCCTTTTACTGTTTCCCTTCTATACGGGAACTGGGTATGACATCCGATGAATTTGCAAATCGTTTTCTGCAGGAGGAAAAGGTTGCAGTTGTACCGGGAACGGCATTTGGAGAGTGTGGAGAAGGATTTCTGCGTATTTCATATGCGTATTCGATTGAGGAGCTTCGAGAGGCCTTGGACCGTATGGCACGATTTGTGGAAAGAGTGAGAAAACATGATTAATATTGTATTACATGAGCCGGAAATGCCGGCGAATACCGGCAATATAGGCAGGACCTGTGTGGCAACCGGCAGCGTGCTGCATCTGATTGAACCGTTGGGGTTTCATTTGACGGAGAAGGCGGTGAAACGTGCCGGATTGGATTATTGGGAACACCTGGATGTCCGCAGGTACGTGAATTTTGAGGACTTTCTGGAGAAGAATGGTCATCCTGAGATTTATATGGCAACGACGAAGTCAAAACAGACTTATGCAGATGTTTCCTATGCCGACGGTGCTTATATTATGTTTGGTAAGGAAAGTGCCGGAATACCGGAGGAGATCCTGTTACAATACAAAGAGACAGCGATACGTATTCCGATGTTGCCGAAGATTCGTTCCTTAAATCTGTCGAATTCGGTTGCTATCGTTGCCTATGAGGCGATGCGTCAGCAGGGATTTCAGGATTTTCTGTTAGAGGGACAGCTACACCATTATGAATGGTAGAAATGAGGGCAGGATGAAGAAGGTCATTGTCTTATTATCAACGTATCAGGGAGAGCGGTTCTTAGAGCATCAGCTTGACAGTCTGTTACAACAGGATTATCCAAATCTGGAAATACTCATCAGAGATGATGGCTCCACAGATGGGACACTGTCCATACTGGAACGCTATGAACACAACTATCAGCAGATTACGGTGGTCCGTGGTGAAAATGTCGGGGCGATGAACAGCTTTTTTGCATTGATGGAGCTCGCCAATGGACAGGCGGATTATGTGGCATTTTGTGATCAGGATGATGAATGGCTTCCGGCAAAGGTACGTGTGGCAGTGGAATGTCTGGAGTGCCAGGAAGAACAGCCTCTGCTCTATTGCGGAAAACCGACCCTGGTAGATGAGAGTTTGCAACCTCTGCCTGTTACAATCGCATCGGGTGAGAAACACCCTTCCTTTGGAAATGCGCTGTTGGAAAATATTTGTTATGGATGTACCATTGTGATTAACCAAAGAATGTTGGAAATTGTGACAGCACACCGTCCTCAGAATGCCATTATGCATGATTGGTGGATGTATATGACAGCAACCTGTTTCGGTAAGGTTGTCTATGATACG
Source organism: Lachnospiraceae bacterium (assembly GCA_051878935.1). GTDB lineage: Bacteria > Bacillota > Clostridia > Lachnospirales > Lachnospiraceae > CANQDT01. The sequence goes on from JBJELB010000076.1 coordinate 25,870, forward strand.
AATTCTTATCTGTTGTATCGACAATATGATGGGAATGTGGTGGGGACAAAAGGAACCTACCTCGAAGAATGGAAATACCGAATTCGCTTATTGCACAAAAGAAAAGGACGTATTGTGGCACAGGCAGAGGAATTTGAACGGTTATATTTGTTGAATGACCGTCAAAAAGCACGAGATCTGACTTGTTTTGTCCATTATAAGGATAGCCTGCGTCATACACTTTGTGCGATAAGAAATAAGAATCTGTCACGTCAGAGACGAATGGATCAGATATTATTTCATATATGCATGATATTGCACCTGATATAGATGGTGGATGGCGTTATTGCCATCCACCATCTATTGTTATAATCTGACCTGTGACGTAAGAAGGAAGCTCACTGGTCTGATATACCAGTTGTGCAGCTTCTTCACAGGTGCCCATTCTTCCGGCAGGAATTTCATCTGTGATGGCAGAAATTTCGTCCTGATTGAAGCAGGCATTCATGGCTGTATCAATCATGCCGCAGGCTACAGCATTCACAGCAATTCCGCTTGGTGCCAGTTCTCTGGCAAGGGCTTTGGTAAACGTGTTCAATCCGCCTTTGGAAGCAGAATAAGCAACTTCACAGGAAGCACCAACCGTACCCCAAACCGAGGAAATATTAACGATTCGTCCCTCTTTTTTGTGAAGAAAGGTTGGAAGGACTGCTTTGCAGCATAGAAAAGCGGAGGTAAGATTGGTCTGAATGATACGGTTCCAGTCAGACAGAGACATATCGGTTAATAAGCCAATGTGAGAGATCCCGGCGTTGTTTATCAGACAGTCAATATTGCCATAAACTGACAAAGCTTCCTGTATAAGAGCATTGGCAGTATTTTCCTGACTGATATCGCCGAAAAAGGGATGGCAGTCAATGCCTAGTGAACGTAATTCGGTAACGGTCTGGTATAAGGCAGTTTCATTATGTCCTGCATTGATGACCAATTGGTAATGATGGTTGCCGAATTCTTTGGCAATGGCTTTGCCGATACCTCGGGAAGAACCGGTTATGATGACAGTTTTAGGATTCATAAGAACACTCACTTTCTATTAGAAACATTATTATGATTATATTTCTTTTTGTGGGAGGATGCAATATGGGAAAATGGAGACGAAGGATTTGGTCAGTCTTGTTTTGGCTGTTTCTCGTTCTGTTTGTATTTAGCTCCTGGCATCTGTATCAGTATTACAGAGAGTATAGCAGGGCAGAAGCAGAGTATACACAGCTGCAGCAGCTGGTGCGTACGGAAGAAACTACGGAAAACAAAATACAGGAGAAGAACAGGAAGAGTAAGAAAAAACAGACGGAGTTGGTTGAGGAAGAGGCTTTACGAAACATGAATTCTGATTATTGTGCATGGATACGGATACCGGATACTCCAATTGATTATCCCGTTGTACAGGGTAAGGATAATGAGTATTATCTCCATCATACCTTTACCGGTCAGGAAAATGCATCGGGTGCTATTTTTATGTCTGTTGATAATGATGGCTTTGAAGATAAGAATACCGTATTGTTTGGACACAATATGAGAAATCAAACAATGTTCGGTTCTCTGAAAAATTATCAGGATGAGGGGTATTGGAGAAAACATCCTATCATAGAGATTATCCGGGAAGGGAAACGGTACCGCTACAAGATTTTTTTTGCAGCTTCCGTAAGTCTGACAGAGGTTGACAAAATGCTTTCCAAGGATTATGATGTGCAAAGCACCAAGTGCCGGAAAAGGAAAATATTAACATTATCTACTTGCAGTACAAATGAAAACGACAGATTTCTGGTACGGGCAGCGTTACTTACAAAAGCTGAAAAATGACATTTCGTTATTCTGAGACACCAATAGAAGGAAATAAAACCTATAGAAATGGAGAAAAAAGAAGAATGAAGAAATTGAGAAAAGTCATTTGCTGTTTTTTGAGTATGATGATGCTTTTGAGTATCGCAGTGCCCGGAAACGCATATGCAGTAGAGAACGGTCAGGATTTTATTTATTTGGTACCGGAAGAGGATGTGGTTCCTGCATTCTATGAAACAGATACCACGATTACAGTGGAGAAAGAAACGATTCCTATTTACAAATTTGAAAATACTGCAGGAATCACGTTTTACCGTGTTTACGGTGAAATACCGGAGACTGCGGACAGTACCGGGTTTTATGGATGTGATGTCAATGGTACGCCGGACACTCCTTTTACCCGATACACATTAGCACAGGATGAAACGTTACGGGGAAAGACCGGTGGAAATACAATGATAGCAGATGGAGGCGTTGTTACCAGCGTTGAAATCGAACAATTCGATGGAACAGCTTCGTTTGATGCAGATGATGAAGTTGGACATGATTCTGCTAACCAAAATCAGATTGTTCGTTCGTTTGATTCGATTGTCTATAACCTTTCTGCCAACATGGAAGTGAATAATGGAGCTTCCGGACCGGATGAGGCAAAGGATACAGTCAGTTTTACAGGAGGAACTCTGTATGTAAAAGCAGTGCTTCCGGAAGAATTAAAGGGGCTGGCGGCGTGGGATACCGAAAATATGGCATGGGCACAGACTCTTGATGTGAGTGAAGATAAACTGACATTGACGGCATCCTATCAGATGGATGCAGGCAGGGTAACAGTACCGGGAAGACAGAGTCTGAATCTTCCGTTGTCAGTTTATGGTGCGGCGAATGGTACGCAGATTCAGCCTTCGTTTAAGATGTGGCTGGAAGGAAATGAAACGGATGCATCCAGTCCATCGTATGAAGCAGTGGATAAAACATCAGAAATTACGACGGTAAGTGCCAAACCTGCATTTAATATAAAACTGCAGAGGAATACGTCGCTGGAACGTAAAATCAGTACAAGTGAGTATGGTGTGGAGAATCAGTCCGGTCGTTTATATGGATATGGAATTGCTTTGCAGTTGCTCAATGATTCTGAGCGCCCGGAGAAAGACTTAAAGGGATTGGAATTTCCAACAGGTGATATCACGTTTGATTTAAAACTGAAAGTTCAAAGAACGATCGGAACATCGGATATCACGGATATTACCTCGACAGTGACTCCCAAAATATGGAATTACGCCTTGAATGGAAATCGTGATTCTACAGCATATCCTGATCGTCAGACAGATTGGGGAAACCAGACATGGTCTGCAGAAAGTCTGCCGGGAGGAAGTGGCGGAGGACATAATCGGGTGTATGATTCCGGAAACTATACGATGGTACCGGATACCTATGACCCGGGAATGATTCATGTTACCGTATCGGATTATCAGTTCAATGGCGTCTTTCCATACCATTATTTAAGAACAACATCAGAGAGTGCCGGAGATGATTTTGCCAGAAATAACGGATACTTTTCCGTTGCATATTTAGAGATGTTTGTACCGTTTGAGGAAACAGAACCATCCGGTTCTACTTATGATTTTATTGTTGAAGATACAAATTTTAGTACAACAACAAATTCCGGAAGTCTCGTTACCGGTCAGATTGTTACGACAGATGATTTGGAAAGTGTTCCGCACTATCAGTACACGACAGGAAGCTATATCAAAGGAAACTATTTTTCAACATGGGATGAGGGAACCAGTTTAAACACTCTGGTCAATGATTCCACAAAAGGATTGGATTATGCAAGAATCGGTCAGGTGATTGCTCCATCTACTCTGGTATCGGCCAATAGTGCGAATTCGGAATATGTCAACAGTGTTGCGACACTTTCCAAGTTTGATGATGAAGCACTGGAACCGGTATTGGTAGACGGTAATGGATTTACCCGCTTTGGACGGTTTAACGTTGGTTCTACGAAAATGCATTTTCATATGCTCTATGCCGTAAAACCGGACGGAACCGGATGGAACAGTGATGCAGAGATGTATCTGGCAGATATGGAAGATCTGGAATACTATGATACATATGAAGAATGGAAGACAAGTGGTAAGATTTGTGTCGGCGTTTTGTTTGAGTCTGACCAGACGGGGGATAATGGAACCTTTGATCCGGGACGCAAGATTCAACTCCATTATTACACGAAAGTTAAAGATACTGCCTTAGTGGGTCAGGTATATCAGATATGTAACCGTGTAAGATTATGGTATGATGATATTGATGCGGAAAATCGTTGGTCATTGGCGTCTGATATACAGCAGCCATCAGTTCGCATGTTCGAGGAAAATGAAGAGTTAACAGCAAACTATTATTCTAAAACCCAGTATAGCGAGTCCGGAAATGTGACAAGCGGACATCGGGGTAATGGTTCCTATGCTCATTATTTCGGAAACAGCCTGAGGATTGTAGGAGCTACGACTCATGTTGATAAAGTGGCATATGATGCTACTGCGGAGATGGATTTTACTACGGTGCCGGCAACCTACACAGAGAAAACAACCTATGATTTGGATAAAAATGAAACTGTGGTGTCCTATGCATTATTCCCGTCTATCCAATCAGAGACAGACACTTCGAATGCACAGAAGACCACATTGACGATTACGGATGTATTGCCATCAGGTTTGGCATATGTTCCGGGAAGTGGTCAATATCAGGGAACTACGATAGAGCCGTCGGTTGCGACGAATGAAGAGACCGGAGCAACAACGTTAACATGGACGCTGACGGATATTACGATTGGTGATGCGGTAGCACCGGTTACTTATCAGGCGGAATTATCCCAGACACTGGAAAACGGAACAGATTTGTTGAGTAAGGTTACGATTTCGGCACCGGAAGATAACCGTGAGGGAAAATATCGTGAAAATGCGGAAACAGTACAGGTTCTGAGTCTGGCAAATCATCGTTTGTATAAAGATGTACAGCGCCGGGTTTTTGAGGTGAAAGAAACCTTTTCTTATGATATTCATTATAAGAATAATACACAAACAGCTATGAGTGATGTCCGTATTTTGGACGTTCTTCCTTATAACGGTGATGAACGTGGAACATCATATCATGGAACCTATGCTTTGTCAGGTGTGGTGGCAGAGAATGCAACCAATGTAACGATATATTATACTACAAATCAGTCCTGGAAGGATGACGGAAAAACAGCAGCAGATGTTGACCTGACAGAGACTGCAGTCTGGCAGGAATATACAGCGGGAGATACCGTAAACGGTGTCACTGCGATTGTGGTAAAAGGCGATGTAGCACCTGTTACCGTTATGGATATTTCTGTTACATTAACACCATCAGATAATAAAATGGGTGATGTTTATGGTAATGATGCTACCATGATGTCTGATACATTTGAGAATCCATTGATTGCTGTTCCGGTATCAGTGGTAGTGGTATCAAGAAGCATTGCCGGTAAAGCTTGGATTGATGCCAATGCGAATGGACGATATGATTTTGGTGAAGAATTACTGCAAGGTATTAGCGTGAGTCTTCGTGATGAAGATGGCAATCCGGTAACGGATGTGAATGGTAATCCGGTTGCGCCTGTGACCACTGGTAGCGATGGCTCCTATTTGTTTGAGAATCTTCCGGAAGGTACCTATCAGATATATTTTATATTCACTGACACATCAGTACTGGAAGACAGAAAAGTAACGACAGCGAATAAAGAAGGTGTACCTGAAGCCTCTGACAGTGATGCAGAAGAAAAAATCTACACTTCTTCTGAGGATGGAACCTATGTTAAAATTGCAGAGGTGGTTTTACCGAAAGCAGAAGAAATGCAGGTATTGAACTATGTAGCTGATTATCAGGATGCGGGTATTGCGCCGATCACCGGTTCCATTTCTCTGTTGAAAACGGATGAAAAGGGTAATGCTCTGGCTGATGTTTCCTTTGATTTATACAAAGAAGCCGGAGAGACAGATGAGTATATCGGTAATTACCGGACGGATGCCAATGGCCGTATAACGGTCGAGAATCTGGTTTTTGGAAGCTATTATTTTGTTGAAAAAGAGGGAATAGCAGGATATGAATGGAACACCACTCCTACTTCTTTAATAGAACTTACTTCTTCCAATGCCGTTGCTTCGAATACAACGCCACTTGAGATAAGAAAAGTGAATAGAAGGAAAACAGGGACGCTTGTTTTCACAAAAGTTGATGACCATAATCAGCCGATTAAGGTTGAGGGAACTGCTGACAGGGCTGCGTTTGCATTGAAGAGTGCAGAAGACGAGACATTATCGGTATATTCCATTTCCGGTATTGCAGGAACCTATGTAATGAAAGATGCGTGGGAAGCAGAACAGGATACAGGATTGTGGTGGCCGGGCAGTAGCGCAGCGGTTACCTTGGTTGATGAGTTAATTACGGATGCTGATGGTGAAATACATATTCAGGGATTGCCATGGAGTGACGGCTCTGTGAAATATAAGCTGGTGGAAACCAAGGCTCCGACCGGATATAAGAAATCATCGGATGCTTTGAGCTTCCGTGCAACAGTGAATGCGAAAAATGAAGTGGTAGTATCCAATGCGGATGCCGATAGCAGCAGCCTGAGTCTGGTGAATACACCATATAAGGGAAATGTGGTTGTTGCAAAACAGGATGAAAATGGTAATGTTATTACAAGTTCTTCTGCAAAGTTTATTATAAAAACATCAGAGGGTAGCATTGTGCGTTTGAAACCGGTTTCAGATGGCGTATATGAATTATCCGATACAGAATCAGAGAATTCAGTCAGCACATTGGAAACGAAGGAAGGAAAGATGAGGCTTCTGAATCTTCCATGGACAGTCGAATACCAGTTAATAGAAACAGAGTCGCCGGAAGGATACGACCTTGACAGTACACCGACAACGTTCCGGCTTACCTATGATGCTGAACAAAATCAGGCTGTATACAACGGTGAACTGGTAGTGGTGAATCAGAAAACATTTGTTCCTACAGGAACGGTGGCTGTTAAGAAAACAGATCGTGCAGGCAATGCCATCTCAGGTGTAATCTTTGATTTGTATAAAGAGACCGGTGATATAGATACATACATTGGTTCTTATTCAACGGGGGATGATGGATGCATCCGCGTAAGCGAATTAGCTCTGGGAAGCTATTATTTCGTTGAGACGATGGCGAAACCGGGCTACCAGTTAGATGCGACACCAACGGAGACCATGACCCTGGATGCTTCTAATTATGCAGAGTCCAACATAACACCATTGGAAGTGACAAAGATTAATCACAGAGTGAAGGGCGGCATTACCATCGCTGTTATAGATGAAGCAAATGAATATATCACGTCAGATTCTGCCTGGTTTGTTGTAAAAGATTCGGATGGACAGATCGTTTCTTTTATCAAGACTGAGGATGGAAAATATGAACGGACTGATACGGATACGACAGATTGTGTAACAGTGATAGAGACAAAGGATGCGAAGGTTGTCTTATCCAATCTCGACAGTGATGTGAAATATACCCTATCGCAAACAGAGGCTCCTTCTGGATATTATTTTGAGGACAAGCTATATGGATATGAGTTGAATTACATTGAAGTCGCTGACGTGGTTATTTATGATACGAATGATGATAATGCGGCAGATGAATTACTGGTAATGAATTATCAGAGAACCGGTGGTGGCGGCTATGCTCCTCCGGTAAGTCCTGCAAAACCGGGTGATACAGATACATCAGACAATCCTGATAAATCAGGTATATCCGATAATCCGGAAACAAGTGGAAATAATGATGTAGACGAGGATACAGATAAGAAAAAAGTTTCCGGTAAATCAGATCAGTCTGATAACAGCGAAGAATCTGATACGTCAAATGGAACAACTACATCAGGAAGTAAGAAAGAAAAACGAAACAATAACAGTAAAAAAGAGCAGGGATGGAAAAAGCCGGAGAAAGTGCTTGATACAATGGAGGACCGGATTCCGGTAACCGGAGATCAGGCATTACCGTTGACGGCAATGGGAGTGATGATACTTTCACTCTTTGGAGCAATCTTTGCCCTTGTTAAGAAAAAACAGTAAATAATTAGAACCCGTACCGATGTGCGGGTTCTTTTATATTCAACACAGTTCATGTTTTCCCTGCCCGGTATCCGCTTTGCCCCACACGCTGACCCGATAGGGGGATGGCAGACCGCGGAGGTACTTTTTTCTTGCACCGTTTTCAGGTTTAAGAAAGACTAAGCACTCCGCTCCCAGCATGTTTGATTGACGCGCTTCTCGACAAACTCATCAACCAGCTGTGTTTCATGTATCTTTTTCAGGCCGTTTGAAACAGTCGGTACTTAGGTCCTGTTTTTCAAGGACCTTATGTACCGCTACGGCTTTCAACCGGAGTGAAAACGTCCTGAAAAAGATACTGAAATCACTAGCGGTTGATTCAAACAGTGTCTCCAGCGCGTCATCATGCTATCCGCGGTCTGCCATCCCCTCCTATCGGGGCAGCGTGTGGGGCAAAGCGGATACCAGGCAGGGAAATCGTGAACTTGTGTTGAAATATAAAGTGGGATTTGATATACTGGAACGGAATAGAGGATGAAATACACGGAGGTTATAATATATGAGTAAGAAACAAGCATGGTCAGTATTTGGACGTGTCTTTGTCAAAGTTCTTCTTTCGATATTCCTCATTGTCCTGGTAGGTGTAGGGTCTTTTCAGGTGACTCGTTATTTTACCGGCAGACAATTAAATAAAGAGTCAGAGGATACAGAAACCGGAACGGAACAGGTAAATGAACAGCCAGAGGTTCAGTCTGGACGCTTCGTTACGGTAATATATCAGACCGATATCGCGAGTAAGGAACTGGAGGATATTACGGTACGTTTGTTTAATACGAAAACCAGTAAGGAATTGTATATTTTAGTGCCGGCAACAACCGAGGTTGCGATTGCGGAGGATATTTATCAGAGACTTCTGGCGAAGAGTGCGAATCTTCCACAAACGGTTCGTTTGTGTGATCTGTCAGATTATTTTGCAGATTCAGAGGATTGTTATATGGCCTCTACGACGTTGATTCAGAGCATTCTGGGTATTAATAAGATTGATTTCTATGAAGTTATGTCTGCCCAGGGAATGGTATCGGTTGTGAATTTGCTTGATCCGGTGGAGTATAAAATTCCATTTAAAATGAAATTTAAGAACAAAGATGGTATCAATGAGGTGCTGAAAAAAGGAAAGCAAACGCTGATTGGTAATCAGGCAGTTGGTCTTTTACATTATACGGAAGGATTTGAGAATCCGATTCAGGATCATCTGAATACGAATGTGACCTATTGGAATGCTTATTATAAGCAGCTGGCGAAAATTGACGATGTATCCGAGATGCAGGAGTATTATCAAAAGTATTATTCTTATGTTGACGGAACCGTATCCTATGAGGATATCAAGCCATATATATCAAAAATAACAGCGACAAAAGAGGATCAGGTCACATATCAATTGCTTCCCGGAAGCGTTGTTCAGGATTATTATGCCATTGACGAAACGGCATTGGATACATTGGTACAGGAGTATCAGGATCTGGATATGACAGTGACACCGGATGCAATAGGGGAATCGGATGAAAATGGAGAAGATGATGAACTACAGAATTCCCATGAAGCACCAACCTATACAGTGAAGGTTGTCAATGCGGCCATGATTGCAGGAACTGCGGGCAGATGGCAGGAACGTCTTATGGCGGCAGGCTATCGTGTCATATCGATTGATACTGCATCCTACCAGAGGGGAGACACACAGATTGTCGTCCGTTCGGAAGGAATGGGAGAAGAATTGCTGGATTATTTCCCACAGGCAACGATTGAAGTTGGAGATCCCGGAGAGGCAGATGTTACCATATATGTCGGTATTGCAGATGCAGAATAATCATTTCTATACATTTTGTACAAAGAAATCAAAATAAGTTTGTCAATTTAAAACATGGAAAAACCTGAAGGAATGGTATAAAATATAGGTAATGAAACGAGAATACATTCAAGGAGGAAGCGAAAAATGGCTAGTTTATCACTCAGAAACATTTACAAAATTTATCCAAACGGATTCCAGGCAGTAAAAGATTTTAATTTGGAGATTGAAGATAAAGAATTTATTATCTTCGTTGGTCCATCCGGTTGTGGTAAATCAACAACACTTCGTATGATTGCAGGTCTTGAGGATATCAGTAAGGGCGAACTTTACATTGATGGTAAGCTTGTGAATGAAGTGGAACCTAAGGATAGAGATATTGCGATGGTATTCCAGAATTATGCACTTTATCCACATATGACAGTATATGACAACATGGCATTCGGATTAAAATTAAGAAAAGTACCAAAGGATCAGATTGACAAGCAGGTTCGTGATGCTGCCCGTATTCTTGGTATTGAAACATTACTTGATCGTAAACCTAAGGCATTGTCCGGTGGTCAGCGTCAGCGTGTTGCTATGGGACGTGCTATCGTTCGTGAGCCAAAGGTATTCTTAATGGATGAGCCTTTATCAAACTTGGATGCAAAATTACGTGTTCAGATGCGTATTGAGATTTCTAAGTTACATAACAGACTTCAGACAACAATTATCTATGTAACACATGACCAGACAGAGGCGTTGACACTTGGTACCAGAATCGTTGTTATGAAAGATGGTGTTATGCAACAGGTAGATACACCGGAGAACCTTTACCATTATCCATGTAACTTATTCGTTGCAGGCTTTATCGGATCCCCTGCTATGAACTTCCTTGATGCAACAGTTGCTGAGAACGCAGGTAAAGTTACATTATCATTTGGTGGCAATACCATTACTGTTCCGGAAGGAAAAGCAAAAGCTTTAATTGATGGTGGATACGTTGGTAAAACTGTTATTCTTGGTATTCGTCCGGAAGATATTCATGATGAGCAGGTATTCTTAGAGTCTTCTAAAGATAGCATTGTTCAGGCTGAAATCAGAGTTCGTGAGATGCTTGGTGCAGAAGTATTCCTGTATTTCGATATTGAAAATACGTCTGTTACAGCTCGTGTAAATCCTCGTTCCAGTGCTATGGTAGGTGATACTATTCCGGTTGCATTTGATATGAGTAAATTACATGTATTCGATAAAGAAACAGAGGTAGTAGTTTTCAACTAATCCAGATATTATATTTAGCCATCACGGTGATTGCCGTGGTGGCTTTTTTGAGTTAGTTCGGACAGCCCGCCGGCACCGCTCCGGTTCAGTCCCACCCGGCAGCGTATGTAGTTTTTCTTGCACCGTTTTCCGTTTTCAGAAAGACATCACACTCCATTCCTATCACGTGCGATTGCGCGCCTTATGAGCCAACTCATCCACCGAAGTGTTTCAAATATCTTTTTTATGCC
>JBJELB010000077.1:0-7801 GCA_051878935.1 Lachnospiraceae bacterium
TAGGCAATCACTTGCGTTGCAAGTGGTTACCAAAAACGACCAAAAAAAGATACATGAAACACTGCTGGTTGACGAGTTGGCTCATAAGGCGCGTAATCTTGCTGATGGACATGGAGTGCTATGTCTTTCTTAAACCGGAAAACGGTGCAAGAAAAAACAGATATGCACTGCGGTCAGTAACCTTCACCGGGCAAACGGTATGTTTTTATAAATTAAGAGAATGGCATGTGGATCTGGTTCGCATGCCATTTTTTCTTGTGAAATGATATAGATGCTGTATAATAGGATTAGAATATTGTACGGGAGATGTGGTATGAAATCTAAGAATAGAGTGTGCAGATGGCTGTGTTTTGTATTAACTTTTATGATTCTGCTGGTATCCGGTGCCTGCCAGAATCAGCAGAATATGAATGCAGAGCAGAAACAGTATTTAACCGTAACGGCTTTCAATGTCGGTGAGGGTGCCAGTACTTTGCTGGAAAGTAATGGACAATATGTATTGATAGATGGCGGAGATCGGAGTCATTCTTCTTATGTAGTTAGTTATTTAAAGAAACAGGGAATTCAGAAAATTCAATATGTGATCGCAACCCATTATGATGAAGATCATATAGCAGGTCTGGTAGGTGTGTTGAATGTTTTTCAGGTGGGTGCCTGTTATGGCCCTGATTATACGGCGGATACTTCAATCTATGAGTCTTATCGCTCAGCTGTAAAGAAACAGTCCCTACAGATAAAGTATCCGAAACCGGGAACCGCTCTTACATTTGGTGGCAGTAAGATTACTTTTGTGGGGCCGACCTATTACGGACACTCCAATGGTAATAATGATTCGCTCGGAATGAGGATTACCTGTGGAGAATCCAGCTTTTTAATCTGTGGTGATATGAGTGTGGAATCAGAACTCGAAGTGTGTCGTTCCAAACAGAAAATCAAATCGGATATTCTCTTTGTTAATCATCATGGAAGCGACTCATCAACGTGCATGACTTTTTTGAAGAAAGTAAAACCGAAAGTTGCGCTGATCAGCTCCAGTACGGAGGACAATCATTATCTGCATCCCCGGGCAGTTGTTTTGAACAGATTAAAGAAGAGAAAGATATCTTTGTTCCGAACGGACAAACAAGGAACCATTCAGATATCGACGGATGGTACATCATATAAATTTTCAGAGAAACCGTGTAATCTTTATAAGGCACCGGATTCGAACACCGCAGATTCTAATCCGGCACCGGTATCAGACACGACGGAAAATACGAAAGTAAACACAAAAGCAGACTATGTTCTAAACACTAATACAAAGGTATTCCATCGGAAATCCTGTACTTATGCGAATAGAATTTCCGCTTATAACCGTGCGGATTACAATGGAAAACGTAGTACATTAATCAATCAGGGGTATCGTCCATGTGGCTGGTGTCATCCATAATCATTGAAAAAGTGATACACATCCATTGATATCTATGATATAATCAGTTCTAAAATGAAGAGAAAGAAGGAGACTATCTATGAAGAAGTGGAAAGAAATGTGGCATAAACCGAGAGCAAGGTATTATATGGTTATGTTGCCGTTTATTTTAATCTGGACAATATTATATCTGAAAGTCTTCCCGTTTTTCTTCACAACGAAGGTATCCGGTATCGTCTATTTTATGGGGATATTTATTCTGGGCATCATTATGAATGCTGTTTGTCATAGTCAGCAGCAGCGGGAAGAAAATCACAGCAACGGAGAGAATCATTAGTATGGAACAAACAAGAGCAAACCTAAAGAACAAACAAAGGATCGTCGTGAAGATTGGCTCGTCTTCCATCATTCATACAGAGACAGGAAATCTTGATTTTTTGAAACTGGAAAGACTGGTCCGCGTTCTGACGGATCTTCATAATCAGGGAAAGGATGTGATACTGGTATCTTCCGGCGCCATTGGTATCGGGAAGAAGACGCTTGGTATGTCCTCAAGACCGGATACCATATCACAGAAACAGGCGTGTGCAGCAGTCGGACAGGGACAGCTGATGATGACATACCAGAAGCTGTTCATGGAGTACAGCCAGTTTACAGCGCAGGTGCTGCTGACAAAGGATACCATGCTGATTGCTCATCGCAGGAAAAACGCGAAGAACACCTTTGATGAGCTTTTATCTATGGGAGTCATACCTGTAGTGAATGAAAATGATACAGTATCGACAGAAGAGATTGAATTTGGTGATAATGATTCACTTGCTGCTGTTGTTGCAGCGATAACGAATGCAGATTTATTGATTCTGCTATCGGACATTGACGGATTATATACGGATGACCCTCGGGTGAACCAAGATGCAACTCTGATATCAGCAGTTCCCTATATTGATGAATCCGTAGAGAAGATGGGTAAGGATGCCGGTTCCGATTATGGTACAGGTGGAATGGCAACAAAGATTGCAGCTGCCCGTATAGCTACTTCGTCCGGATGCGATATGATCATTGCAAATGCCAATAATTTTGGTATTATCAGTAAGATTATGCAGGGAGAAGAGGTTGGCACTTTATTCTTGTCTAATCCTAATTCTGAGTTCGATTTGATTGCATATCTGGAGAGCAAATCCTATCTTAAGAAATAATATATGAGAAAGAGGAATCAAAATGACTTGTGATTTAAACAGAATGGGACAGCTTGCACAGGAAGCGGCAGGTTATCTTGGAAGATGTAGTACGGGTGAGAAGAATCAGGCACTGTTGGAGGTTGCTGAAGCACTCATTCTTCAGCAGGAGAGAATTTTGAAGGCAAATGAATCTGATATGGCTTTGGCAAAAGCCAATGGTATGTCAGAGGCATTACAGGATCGTTTGCGCCTGGATTCCGATAGAATCAAAGGAATGGCTGAAGGTATCCGTCAGGTAGTTTCCCTGGAGGACCCTGTCGGGGAAGTGATATCGATTAAGACCAGACCAAACGGATTGAGAATTGGTCAGAAACGTGTACCGTTAGGAGTCATCGGAATTATTTATGAATCCCGTCCAAATGTGACTGCAGATGCATTTTCCCTTTGCTTTAAAACGGGAAATGCCGTGATCCTTCGCGGCGGCAGTGATGCGATTCATTCTAATATGGCAATTACAGAGATTATTTCAGATACCCTGCAAAAATCCGGGCATCCCGGTACCTGTATCCAGCTGTTGACCGATACCAGCCGTGAGAAGGCTGTTGAAATGATGAAATGCAAAGACTATATTGATGTCCTGATTCCGCGTGGCGGGAAGGGCTTGATTCAATCGGTAGTAAATAACAGTACGATTCCGGTCATTGAGACCGGTACGGGGAATTGCCATGTTTATGTGGATGAGTATGCGGACTTGGATATGGCAGTTTCCATCATTGATAATGCTAAAACACAACGTCTGGGAACCTGCAACACATGCGAGTCTCTCGTAATTCACAAAGCAGTTGCCCAACAGGTGATACCGATGATTGTGGCTGATTTGCAGGCAAAGCATATTGAGATTCGTGGTGATGAATATGCCGGAGCTATCGCTCCTTCTATTGTACCGGCAACCGATGAGGACTGGGGTACAGAATATCTTGACAGAATCATATCCATGAAGGTTGTGGATTCCATTGATGAAGCGATTGCCCATATTAACCGTTATAACACGAAACACTCGGAGGCAATCATTACCGAGCATTATCAGAATGCGGAAAAGTTTTTAAATGAGATTGATGCCGCAGCAGTGTATGTCAATGCATCCACCAGATTTACCGATGGATTTGAATTTGGGTTTGGTGCCGAGATCGGTATCAGTACACAAAAAATGCATGCACGTGGCCCAATGGGCTTACTGGCATTAACAACAACCAAATTTATCATATATGGAAACGGTCAAATACGTCCATAAATGCTTGCAGGTCAGTAGGCGGTATGATATACTCAATCTATGAGGACTAATTGAGGTGAACGATGAAGAAAACAGATGAATTTAAGAGAATTTTATTAAAATTAAGCGGGGAAGCCCTCGCCGGAGAGAAAAAAACAGGCTTTGATGAAGCAACCTGTATGGAGGTTGCCAGACAGGTCAAGGAAGTCGTAGATTCCGGTATCCAGGTTGCTGTGGTAATCGGTGGCGGGAACTTCTGGAGAGGCCGTACCAGTGAAAATATGGACCGGGTAAAGGCGGATCAGATCGGGATGCTTGCTACGGTGATGAATTGTATTTATGTAGCGGAGATGTTTCGCAGCACCGGTATGCGAACAGAGATCTTCACTCCGTTTTTCTGTGGCAATATGGCGGAACTGTTCTCTAAGGATAAGGCAATCGATGCGATGAACAGTGGAAAGGTCGTGTTCTTCGCAGGTGGGACCGGACATCCTTATTTTTCGACTGATACAACAACAACGTTACGTGCCATTGAGATTGAAGCAGATGCAATCCTTCTTGCCAAGGCGATTGATGGAGTATATGACAGCGATCCGGCATTGAACCCGGATGCGAAGAAATATGATGCTATTTCCATTGGTGAGGTTTTGGACCGGAAACTGGCAGTTATTGATTTGGCAGCTACCATTATGTGCTATGAGAATCATATGCCGCTATTGGTGTTTGGATTAAATCAACCAAACAGTATTGTAAATACGATGAGTGGTAATTTTACCGGAACGATGGTTACGGTGTAGAGTGAGAAAAGGAGAATACGTATGTTAACGAAATTTGAAGATAAGATGGAAAAGTCAATTCATGCTTTGCAGGAGGATTATGCTACGATTCGTGCCGGTCGTGCAAATCCACATATTTTGGATAAGATTAAAGTTGATTATTATGGTTCTGAGACACCGATACAGCAGGTAGCGAACATTTCAGTTCCGGAAGCTCGCATGATCGTAATCTCACCGTGGGAACCATCTTTATTAAAAGCAATCGAACATGCATTGATGGTTTCCGATATCGGCATTAATCCAAATAATGATGGTAAAGTGATTCGTCTTACTTTCCCTGAATTGACGGAAGAGCGTCGTAAGGATCTGGTAAAGGATGTTAAGAAAAAGGGAGAAAATGCTAAGGTTGCAATACGGAACATCCGTCGCGATGCCAACGATGCTATTAAGAAAGATGCGAAAGAAAATGACATCAGTGAAGATCAGGTGAAGGATCTGGAAGATAAGGTACAGAAGATGACAGATAAATTCATCAAACGTGTCGATGAGATCATAGAAGAAAAATCAAAAGAAATTCTTACGATTTAATATTTAGGCTGGGGAGTCCTTAGGATTTCTCAGTCTATCTTTATAGAAAAGGATTGGATATCATTATGGAAAAAGAAATCAATGGGAAGCTTCTGACGATTCCGCAGCATGTTGCTGTCATCATGGACGGCAACGGAAGATGGGCAAAGAAGCGCTTGATGCCCCGAAGTGTGGGACACCGCCAGGGCAGTAAGATTGTAGAATCGATTGTGGAAGCAGCATATGACCTGGGAATACAATATTTTACCGTATATGCTTTCTCAACGGAAAACTGGTCAAGGCCTCAGGATGAGATCGATGAGCTGATGCGTATCTTTCGCTCTTATCTGAAACAGTGTATTGAAAAATCATCAAAGAACAATATGAAATGTAAGGTGATTGGAGATATTACGAGATTTGATGAAGATATACAGGAACGGATTCGTGAGCTGGAAGAGGTATCTGCTAAGAATACCGGTATCTGTTTTATTATTGCACTGAATTATGGTGGCAGGGATGAGATTACCCGTGCAGTAAATCGTATCGTTGCAGACAAACAGAACGGAACACTAAAGAGTCAAACGATTACAGATGATGTAATTACTTCTTATCTGGATACGAATGGTATTCCGGACCCGGAATTAATGATTCGCACCAGCGGAGAGCAGCGTTTATCGAACTTCTTGTTGTGGCAGCTTGCATATAGTGAATTTTATTTTACAGATACGCTGTGGCCTGATTTTAATAAAAAAGAATTAATCAATGCGATTGAATACTACAACCGAAGAGAAAGACGCTTTGGAGGTATCTAAAGGGGGAATACGATGTTTAAGGAACGATTGATGAGTGGAATCGTTTTAGTTATACTCATGATTCTGGCACTGTATCCGGGAGGATGGATTACGTTTCTGGCAGTTTCAGCGATTTCTATGATAGGATTGTTCGAATTATTGCGTGTATTTTCAATGGAACGTACGATTTTTGCGGGTGTAGTCTATCTTGCTACGGTAGTTTATGAGCTGTTAGTTTATTTTCAACAACAGCATATGTTGGTTGCTTTTATTGTTTTTTACTTACTGGTTTTGCTCGCAATCTATGTATTTGCTTTTCCGAAGTACCAGGCAGGACATGTGATGACAGCGTGCTTTGCTGTCTTATATGTTGTGGTGTTGTTGTCCTATGTTTATCAGATTCGTTGTCTTACCAATGGTGGATATATGATTGTACTCGTATTTTTGGCTTCATGGGGTTCTGACTCACTGGCTTATTGTGCAGGAAGATTGTTTGGGAAACATAAAATGGCACCGATATTAAGCCCGAAAAAAACAGTGGAGGGTGCTATTGGAGGATTGCTGGGTGCAGCACTTTTAGGATTCCTTTATGCTTGTATCGTACCAATTTCGTTGGAAACAAATGCAACGAAGCTTGTTTTCCCTATTGCATGTTTCTGTGGTGCAATCATTTCTATTATTGGAGATTTGGCTGCATCAGCGATTAAACGGGATCAGAATATTAAGGACTACAGTCATTTAATTCCGGGACATGGCGGAATTTTGGATCGATTTGATAGTGTCATGTTTACCGCTCCGGTGATCTATTATGTTATTGTATGGTTAGGAGGCATGGCATGAAGCAGATAGCAATTTTGGGTTCGACCGGGTCTATCGGTACACAGACGTTAGAAGTAGTCGACCAGCATCCGGAACAGTTAAAGGTTACGGCAGTATCCGCCGGTTCTAATATTACGTTATTAGAAGAGCAGGTTCGGAAATATCGACCGGAAATCGTAGGTGTATGGGACGAAGAAAAAGCATATATATTAAAACAGAACCTTTCTGATTGCTCCTGCAAAGTCGTATCCGGCATGGACGGTCTGTTGGAAATCGCTATGATGCAGCATTCGGATATTCTTGTGACTGCAATTGTAGGAATGATAGGGATTCGTCCGACAATCGCAGCGATCGAATCTGGAAAAGATATTGCTCTGGCAAATAAAGAAACCCTGGTAACAGCAGGACATCTCATTATGCCACTGGCAAAGGAGTATGGAGTACGTATTTTGCCTGTTGACAGTGAACACTCTGCTGTTTTCCAAAGTCTGCATTCACGGAATCAGAAGAAAATCAGTCGATTGTTATTAACAGCATCAGGAGGTCCTTTCCGAGGAAAAAGTCTCGAGGAGCTTCGGCATGTTCAGGTAGAAGATGCATTGCAACACCCTAACTGGGCAATGGGACGGAAGATTACCATAGATTCGTCAACTATGGTGAATAAAGGTTTGGAAGTAATGGAAGCAAGGTGGTTATTTGATGTTGATTTTTCGCAGATTGAAGTCGTTGTCCAGCCACAAAGCATCATTCATTCTATGGTGGAATTCTGTGATGGTGCCGTACTGGCACAATTGGGAACACCGGATATGAGATTGCCGATTCAATATGCATTACTGTATCCGGAGAGAGAACCGTTAGATGGTGAACGTTTAGATTTCCGTAAGATAAAGCAAATCACATTTGAAGAACCGGATGTATCCGTATTTCGTGCCCTAAAGCTTGCGTATCAGGCAGGGGAGCAAGGTGGTACCATGCCGACGGTCTTTAATGCT